>CAZAHZ010000199.1:0-6630 GCA_964485055.1 uncultured Candidatus Cloacimonadota bacterium | reverse complement strand
AGAAACCCAGACCAGGGATGGTCTGGATACAATAAAGAGGGCTGTGAAACAGCCCTCCTACGTTAGATGAGATATTTTTTAAAATTTCGGGGGGATGCCAGTTAATTTTGCAGATATACTTGACAGAGAGAAAGTTATTTGAGAATAGAACACTCTGGTTAGGGGGAAATACATGAAGTGGTTAAGATACGGAGTGTTAATTATTTTAATATTAATTCAAGGATCACTATTTGGACAGAAATTAAATGAACTTTTTATTGTGGGTAAGGCTCAGCGGATCACAAATGAAATAGTGCCTGGAGATAAAAAAGATGCAAATCTCAAGCAGGCTGCACTGGTGTCATTTATTACTGATCTGGAAGTCGGCATAGATTTTCGTCCCTGGAATGGAGCAGTGGATATCACTCATCCGGCAATGGGCAGATGGAATGTATATGTCTCACCTGGAGAACGGGCAATTGACGTTCATGCCGAAGGCTTTAAACCCTTAAAGGTTGTATTGAGCACTTTTGGAATATCTAACTTAAAAAGCGGTGAAGTCTATCATCTGGAAATCAGTGGTAATATTGAGCGTCAGTTTACAGGGAAAGGGAATTTTTTTCTGGAGACCACACCCCCAGAGGCAAAGATCACAATTGATGGAATTTCCGGTTTTCAGGAGAATACACCTTACTACTTTAATGATTTCCTGGCGGGATATTATAAACTTCACCTGGAGAAAGACCGCTATGAACCTATTGATACCTTGATCACGATCGAAAAAGATGAAAAAGGCGAGTTAAAGCTGGAACTTCAGCCGTTGTTCGGTGATCTGATCGTTATTTCACAGCCTTCAGGCTGCAAAGTGCTTCTGGATGGCAAGAAAGCTGGAACAACCCCCTTATATCTGACCGGAGTTGATAAAGCCCCTGATATTGGTGAACATTCAATAACCATACAAAAAAGCAATTATCATAAAAAATCTTACGATGATCACCAAAAATTGATTAACATTGAACCCTTTCAGACGGTTACTGTGAATGCTTCTCTTACTGAAAAAAAGGGCATTCTCGTTCTTGACAGTAATCTCAAAGAAACTGAATTCACTGTGGTGGATAAGGAGACTGGCGATAACGTTTATAAAGGTAAAGCCATAAATGAGTTGTCATTACTGACCGGAGAATATGAGATAACTGCAGAAACTCCTGAATGCCTGCCCAAAAAAATGAAAGTGCAGATTGAACATAATAAAACGAGCACCATCAATATCAATTTCCAGCAAGCTGATTATCGGGCGTATCAGTCCAAGAAACAAAGAGATAGAGAAAATTTCCGGGATTTAATTTATAAGGATAAACATGGAAATTATGGAATATCAGAAAGTCTGATCGGTTTTGCTTTAGATCCCCTGAAATCAACAACTCCAGCAATGATCTGCTTTGGAGAGGATTTTAAATTTTATCGTTTAACATTATTGGCAAAATTAGTTGAAGTCGAGAAAACTTATAGCTTATTTACTTATGGAGCTAGCCTTTTAGGCAATGGTACTATAACATCGGGTCATGATGTAAAAGGCTGGTTTGATCTTGTATCTCTTAATGGAGGAATGATATTATTTTCCAGGAATTTTAGATCAAGACTACTCCTTGATTGTGATTTTGGTTTAAAGATAGGATGGACAGATCTCAGCAGTACTTACGATGATTATAATGGAAATAAGATAAAATTTGGCGACCTTTACGAAAGTGAGGATGGAGATAGAACTTTTAATCCACCCTGGCAGTGGGCGCCCCTTGACTTATCATTAACTTATGAGATTCACATATCCGGTCAGTCCTTTTTTATGATACGAGCGGGATTATTGTATTTTTGTCCGAGTGGAGAAGGTCTAAACTGGTATAATAAATCGGAAGCCGACAATTGGGTAGATAACGGAGGAGATAAACCGGAACCACTCTATGGCGACGATCTGCCACCAGTTCCTTATGTGAAAGGATATGAGCCCTATTTTGGCGTTGGAATCAGGTTTTAGGCAATTTGAACAGGATACTTGCTCATTATAAACCTTAGGCATGCCTCAGTTTTTATCAGCCAGATACAAATATTTTATTATATAGATAGTTATGGTACCATAAGATGTACGGGCAGACCCATGTGTCTGCCCTCTTTTTATGTTTCAATGCTATCATATATAGCTGGAATTCAGGCTATATAAGGGCAGACACATGGGTCTGCCCCTTGTATGTTGACATTAGATATTTATAGAAGACATAGAAGTGGATATACAGGTTGCAAGAAGATCATATTTGCTCTGTTGCAACAGAGCAAATATGCCAGTCAGAGATCGATCTGCCCCTTGGGTTTAAAGCTCGTGACGTAGTATGCTCCTACGTTAGATGAGATATTTTTTAAAATTTCGGGGGGATGCCAGCTCATTATAAACCTGACTTGACAATTTTTTATAAAAATAGTGATATGGTAACCGAATTTAATCACTGGAGGTAAACCTGATGAAGCAGAAATTATTGTTTGTTATTTTACTTTTATTCATATTACAGATATCTGAGGCTATCGAAATACTCTCAGAGGATTTCGAGGGTGGGATGATCCCGTCGGAGTGGTCGCAGGAATTTGTAATAGGAGATGTAACCTGGCAGGTACATGACGGGGGACAGAATAATCATCCTCCTGAGGCACATGGTGGGAATTTTAATGCCTGGTTCTTTGACGGTAGTATAGATGGTAACATGACCAGGCTGGTTTCACCGGAATTTTCGATAACAACGCATAGTAAGCTGACATTCTGGTATATTCAGGATAGCTGGACCACATTTCAGGACTATCTGCGGGTATATTACCGGACGTCAGCGGAAGCTGACTGGGTTCTACTGGAATATTTTGCCGAAGAAGAAAATGAATGGACTGAAGTGATCCTTGATCTTCCGGAGCCAAGTGACACATATTCAATCGCATTTGAAGGAGAAGCCTACTGGGGATATGGGATTTGCGTAGATGATATTTTAGTAGAGGACTGTCTGCTGAAAATACTGGTTTGGGATAATGACAATAATTCTGACTACATTGACCCCAATACAGGGATAAATTACACATGTGAGCAAAGTATCACGCAATCCCTTGATGCCAATAACATGGAATATGATCTGATGAGCACATTACCGCAGGATATTTCAATTTATGATGTGGTGATGATCGAGCTTGGTTTATATTGCGTTGGCTGAGGTGCCACGCCACCTGGCGCTGTAGGCGTCTCTCAGCAGATAACCCTGGTAGAATTCATGGATAATGGCGGAGCTGTTTATATGGAAGGAGCTAATGTTGGCAATGACCATAATAATACAGAGTTTTTTGATCATTTCGGGACAGAGTTTTTGAGTACAGGCTATCAGGATGCAATCAGCAGTTTATCAGGAATAGATGATACTTTTTCCGCTGATACTTATTTCACTTATCCCACGGGAGATTGCAATTATAATATAGATCAACTGGCAGCAGATGAAGGGGAATTGTTCCTTTCTTCGCAGGAAGATGTTGGCAGAGGGATTTATTATAATGCAGGTACCTGGCGGACAATTGTTTGCTCTCCGGTTCTGGGTGCATTTCATGAAACTGAGTTCTTTAGTATGCGGGAATATCTGATGATGGAATATATATCTTTTCTGGCTGATATTGAAGGACCTGAATTACAGACCTCAGCATCAGGGCTTGAATACTGGAATGTCTTGCCTGGCGAAGATGTAACAGAAACGCTTTATCTGGAAAATATCGGATTTCTGGATCTCAAGATCTGGGAAATGGAATTAGAGGGAGATGAGTTCCTGGTTGATATTGAACCTCCCGTAACTATTGCCGGGCAGGAGGGTATCGAGGTCAATATTACCTTTAGAAGTAATGAATCAGGTAATTTTTCTGGATATTTAACAATCATGTCCAATGACAGGGATCATGAAACTGTAGTTATTATCCTCACAGCAGAATGTATCGCCCTGCCGGAATTAGAATTATCTGAAACTGAGATAAATCTGGAACTGGGTATGGAGATACAGGAGACTTATCCCATTATAATCAGTAATACCGGTGGCAGCACTCTGGATTATGAATTCATCCCGGATGAGATGATAAACTGGCTGGCAATAGAACCTTTGAACGGTGAAATCCCTGAGGCTTTGTCGGCAACAGTGGAATTCAATTTTGATACTGCGGGTCTGGCAGTGGGAACTTATACAACAGAAGTGAGTCTTATCACAAATGATCCTGATGAAAGTGAATTGATAATTCCGGTGACATTAACGGTAATTAACACAGGAAACGATAATCCAGGTCTTCCGGCAGTCTCCTCTGTAAATTCAGTCTATCCCAATCCTTTTAATCCCGTGACGAGTTTTAGTTATAGTCTGGCAGAAGCTGAACAAGTGAAGCTTGATATATACAATGTCCGAGGACAAGTGACTGCAAGACTGGTAAATGCAGCACAGCCGGCAGGACATTACAATATAAGCTGGCAGCCGGAGCAAGCAGGCAGTGGTTTATATTTCTACAGGTTCCAGGCAGGTGAAATAATACAAAGCGGGAAACTTATCCTGCTGAAATAGGAGAGAGAATTCTTGAAAACAGGGAACTTTGCCAAGTTCCCTGTTTTTTTACCTCTCGGCTGATCAATGGGTATTCTTTTAAATACCATTATTTTCCGGTTTGCTTTCTTTGATAATGCGTGGAATTGATTCCGGCAGTCTTGTGAGAAACTCATAATTTATTTGTTTGGATAGCTCGGTAAAACTGGCAACTGAGATGCTGTTTTTCCCTTGCGTTCCGATGATAACAACTTCATCACCTTTCTGCACCCCAGGTATATGCGAGACGTTTACCTGAAAAACATTCATACTAACCGCACCGGTCACATTCGCTTTACTGCCTCTTATCAGCACTTGCCCCATATTGCCGAGACTGCGTCTGTAGCCGTGAAAATATCCGATCGGAATTGTGGCAATCCTGGTTTCTTTCGTCGTGAGAAAGGAATTGCCGTAACTGATAAAATTTCCCGCCGGCACTTTTTTAATACTCATAATGCGGCTTTTCCAACTTAAAATCCGATGGAGAGGGTCTCGCGTGAATTTATTCGCATCGGATAGCAGATTATTCATTTTAGTCTCCATACTGGGCCAGAAGCCATACTGGGCAATTCCAATTCGTGCCATATCCATTATACTCTGCGGATAGATCAAAGCTGCTGCCGAACTGGCAATATGTCTGTATTTCGGAAAGAACCGACCCTTCTTCAATCTCCCGGACAATCTTTCAAAAACTCGCAGTTGCTCATGGATACGCATATAATTGCTTATACTCTCAGCTCCCGCCAAATGCGTACATAATCCTTCCAGTTCCAGAAAATCAGCATTTTCCTGTATTATTGCCAGAACTTCATCGAGTTCCTCTTCTTCAATTCCTGTACGATTAAGTCCCGTTTCCAGTTCCAGATGTATCTTTGCTTTCTTTTGCTGTTTTCTCGCCAGTGCGACAGCTTTCTGCAGTCTGTCCGGATCAAAAACAAAAAAAGATATTTCATTTTCAATAACCCAGGCAAGTTCCTCATCATCTATCATGCCCATAATCAGCAGTTGTGTGTTATCGCTTTTCACAGCCTGTGCCCTTAATGCTTCATTAGTGTCAAATACGGCAAAAAAATCTATGCCGTTTTCCTCTGCGAGTGGTAAAAATTCCTTTATCCCATGACCATAAGCATTACCCTTTATCACGGACGCAAATTTCACTCCACTCCCCAGGCGTTTTTGCAGATAGCGGATATTTTTCCGCAATGCAGTTTTATTAATCTCAATCCAGGAACTGTGTATCATATTTTCATTACCTCTTTGATCAAACTTATAAAGATTTCTCTACCTCTCACGATCAGTTCATTAGGAAAATCATAATCGGGATTATGCAGTTGCGGGCAATTTTCTCCACTGCCCAGTCCCCAAAATGCCGTCTTATATTTCTGACCATAAAAGGAAAAATCCTCCGTCCATTTAAAAGCCTGCGGCTGCCTGATTATTCGCAGACCACTATCTTTCGCTGCCCGTTCTAATATCCCAAAAGCTTCCGCATCATTGATAGTTGCTGCAAAATCCTCCACCTTTGCCATTTCCAGTTGCAGACCATAAGCAACTGCCAGTTCACGAGCCAGGCTTTCTGCTTCACCCGCCTGCTTCTGCAAAACGCTATCGCTTTCTGACCGCAAAGTCGCCATCACCTCTCCCTCACCGGGTGCTGTACCAAAAGCCTCTTCTCCCAGCCGCAAATGTATGATCGTGGTCATTGGCTGTTTTCTTAATCCTTCCACAAGTTTCAGCATTGCCTCAAGCGGACTTATGCCATTTTCAGGATAAGCAGCATGTGAGGTTATACCTGTAAACCGGAATTTCAAACCCGCAGAAGCAACTGCAAAAACGCCTTCACGAATGATAATACTATTGATCGGAAAGCCCGGCAGATTATGCAGAGCAAATATATAATCAGGCTGCAGCGACATAAACCTCTCATCAGAGAGTATCGCCTTGGCGCCCTGTGCTGTCTCTTCTCCCGGCTGAAATAACAGAAACACCTTCCCTTTCAGATTTGTTAAATTGATTGCCAGCC
>CAZAHZ010000198.1:0-6633 GCA_964485055.1 uncultured Candidatus Cloacimonadota bacterium | reverse complement strand
AATTCGCTAGTATTAAAAAAAAAAGCGTCTTTAAAATTTAAAGACGCTTTTTATTAATCTCAATTATCAGCTTTTAGTCAATCGTGACAGGACAATAAGCCTGCTTAGGGTTATCCTTTAATGCCTGCAAATGTTCGAGTTCCCGAATGATATTCAAGTATTCAATTTTCCCGGATAGGAATTGCACTGCCATCTCTATATCAAAATATTCTTTAAGGAAAATATCAATCAGCGATTTCTGCTCCGGATAATACTCCGTGGAATATTGAGTGACATCAGCCAGTTCAGCCGCTTTATCCACAGCTTTATTAAGATTTCCAATCTCGTCAATCAATCCGATATTTTTTGCCTGAAGACTGCTCCAGACCCGTCCCTGGGCAATATCTTCCACCTGGTTCAAGGTCAGATTTCTGCCAGCAGCAACATGGTTTTTAAATTCATCATAGATATCGAGGATTGATAATTGAACGGCTGCCAATTCACTTTCATCCGGTAATTCCCAGAGATTGAGGATGTCGGAATAGCGTCCATATTTTATGCTGCTGGAATTCACGCCGATCTTGTCTCCCATTTTATTCATATTTGGGAAAATAGCAACCACTCCTATTGAACCGGTGATAGTCATGGGATCAGCAAAAATATAATCAGCATCGCAGGCAATATAGTATCCACCGGAAGCTGCCACATCTCCCATAGAGACTACGATGGGTTTGGATCTTTGCACTTTTCTGATCTCATTCAAGATAATATCTGATTCCAAAGCGCTTCCGCCAGGGCTGTTTATGCGCAGGACGATTGCTTTTACTTTGGGATTTTTCTCCAGCAAAGTTAACTGCCTGATCATTTTTTCTGAGGTTATAACGTCAATAGCCGGTTCTGATTGAGCAGTAATATTACCCTGAGTATAAAGAACAGCGATCCTGTTATCATTCTTTAATTCAGGAGCGATCTGATAATCAGCCAAATTCAATTTATTTGTTTTAGTGATATTGTTATTATCCAGCAAGTCCTGATATTGAAGCAATTCATCTACTAAACCAGCTTTCAGGCTGTATTCACCATTGATCCAGATATTATCCCGCTCTTCATATATCTGACGCAATTCCTTGATTTCAATACCCCGGTTGTTAGCGATTTTGATCAGCATCTCCTGATATAGATCTCGATATAAGCTGGTCAGATTTTCTCTGAATTCGGGTGACATTTCATTGCGGACAAACTGTTCTCCGGCTGCCTTATATTTTCCTGCATGAATTACCTGCATATCTATTCCCAGTTTCTCAAGCAATTGCTCATAATAAAGAATATGACCACCAATTCCTGTTAACAATATCCCGGCTGAGGCTGAAGGATTCAGGTATATCTTATCTGCTATAGTAGCCAGGTAATATCCCCGATTGGTCACAGAATTCAGATATGCATATACTGGTTTTCCGCCAGCTTTAAAATAATCCAGAGCAGACATTAATTGATTGAGTGTGGAATATCCGGCTGCAAAGTATTCAGGGCAGATGATCAAACCGGCTATCTTATCATCCTCGGCAGCTATTCTAATTGCCTGAATATAATTATGAGCAGAATTATTCTGCTTCCCCCAGAAACCCTCCGAAATTTCACTAAATTCCTTTATCTCCTGGTCAAGGGTTAAAACCAGCCAGGTATTTTCGGTGGTTTTCTTTTTATCACCTTTATATTTGGTTATATAATTCCCTATCCCACTAACGGCAAATACTAAAACCACAATTAAAAGCACAAATGATGTTAAACATCCCAAAGCATACCATTTACCACGCATAAGTTCTCCTCTTTTTAGGTTATTTCCAGACCCAGTTCTTTTATTTTCCTGGAAAGATTACTCACCTGCAATCCCAGGGCTCTGGCAGTCTGCGATAAGTTATTATTATGCAGACGGACTTGATTAGTCAAATATTTTATTTCGAACTGCATTTTTTTTTGCTTAAAGTCTGCTGTCTCATTCCAGAAATCTGTCTCTTCTTTCTTATTAAATGCCAGACGAAGGTCTTCAACTGTGATCTCGTCCATATCAATCATCACATAAAGCCGTTCCACCAGATTACGCAACTGTCGAACGTTACCGGGAAAGCTAAGACCGGCAATACTCATCTGAGCTTCGTTATTAAATTGTTTTAAATTTGCTCCCTGCTCATCAGCGATCTGCTGCGAAAAGTGTTTCAGCAGAATGGGAATATCCTCAGGACGCTCCCGTAATGACGGAGAATTGATCTGCACAACATTCAACCGATAATATAGATCCTCCCGGAATTCTCCCGTTTCCACCATCTGCTCCAGATCACGATGAGTGGCAGCCATTAACCTGATATCAATTTTTTGAGTTTTATTATCTCCCAGTCTCTCAAATTCTCCCTCCTGGATCAGGCGCAGTATCTTTGCCTGTGCTTTCAAGTTCATATCTCCGATCTCATCAAAAAACAAAGTTCCACCATCTGCTTCTTCCACTTTGCCAGGTTTCGATTTATTTGCCCCTGTAAAAGCTCCTTTTTCATAACCAAATAATTCGGACTCTATCAGCTCGTTGGGAATTGCAGCGCTATTGAATTTAATAAAAGGTCCAAGCCGGCGTTTACTTTGATTGTGAATGGCATAGGCTATTAATTCTTTTCCTGTCCCGCTTTCGCCGCGGATAAATACTTTTGCTTCGGTTGGTGCCACTCTTTCTATCAGTTTTCTAACATTATATATTGCTTTACTGTTTCCAATTATTTCATATTTTTTATCTACCTGCTCCTTCAGACGGGAATAACTCCGGTTTATTTTTAATAGCCGGATAGCATTTTGAACTGCTATTCTCACTTTATGCAATGACAGAGGTTTTTCCAGAAAATCCAGTGCCCCCGTCTGGATCGCTTTCACTGCTTCTTGAATTCCACTATGACCCGATATCATGATCACCTGGATATCCGGAAGTTCTTCCTTAAATTGTTTTAATAAATCCAAACCGTTAAAATAATCCAGCCGGACGTCCAAAAGGATCAATCCCGGCTGAAATCTTTTTACTTCCGCCAAGGCTTTTTTGGACTCCATACAGGTTTCCACCTGATAACCTTCGTCCTCCAGGATATCTTTTAGACTTGAGCAAATATTATATTCATCATCTATTACCAATATTCTCATTGTAATCTCCTGCTTTTGTTTTTATTTCTGCGAAATGAACAACAAAACTGGTTCCTTTCCCTTCTTCGGAAGTTACGAGTATCTCTGCTTGATTAATATTTACAAGTTTTTCCACCAATGCCAGTCCCAGTCCTATACCCTTCTTTTTTTTGGTAAAATAAGGCTCAAATATTTTCTTCAAATCTTCCTCAGCTATACCAGAACCGTGGTCTTTTATTTCCAGAGAATTCCCCTTGCGATCAAGAATTATTTCCAGCGTCTCGTCTTTGCCTGCTGCATCAATTGCGTTCTGGATAATATTGGTCAAAATTTGATAAAAATGCATCTCATCGAATTCTATTGCAAAGTCATCACCGCTAATATTGATTTTTATCCGTTCTTCATAAGAGCGGATGATTCCTTGTATCTGACCCATAATTTTAAATTTTCTCCCGTTTACAGGAACATCTTTGGCAAAATTGGAAAAATTCTCTGCCAGATTTTGCAGATTATCCACTTCTTGTCCGATTATCGAAATGGTACGGTCAAATACTTTTTCAAAATTATCACTTCCTTTTTTTTCTATTAATCGCTCCAGTGACAACCTGATCGGCGTTAAAGGGTTTTTGATCTCATGTGCCAGCATCCGAGAAAATTGTTTCCAGATCGAATGTTTCTCAGCTTCCAGAAGTTTTTCCTGCGTCTTATGGAGCTGAGTGGACATCAGGTTAAATGAACGCTGAGCTTCCTTCAATTCCCAGGTACCGCTTTCTTTTAATTGTATATTAAAATTACCTTTAGCTATCTCTTCCGCAGCACGGCTGAATTTCGCTAATGGTGTTGTTAGGGTGTAGATTACCCATAAAAATAAAGTCAGCGAGATTATCAGCATCAGAATCAGGTAAAATACCGAATATACAGTTGTCTGTCTGTTGCTGATCTCAATCGTTGCCTTGATCTCATTTAACTGGCAAAGGATTGCCCGTGCATCCTCAGCACATTTCGGATGCTCTTTGACTATATTACCCATAAAATCCTGCAACTGCAAGGTTGATATTTCTTCGGACAGCTCTTTTCGGCGTATTTCCTGATATTGATAGATTAAAATCAAGCCTGCTGTAAAAAAAGCAAGATAAAATAAAATCACTATTGTCCGTAAACCAAACCGTATTTTCATTATTACTCGATTAATTCCCCACAATTAGGTTTATGAAAATTCCAGAAGATCATCAGGTCAAAAGACCGATTGTTTTGTCCCATATTCATTGTTGGCAACGAAGCAATTAAATCTACTTCAATCGGAGATTCCAGATCATGAGAACCCTGATAATAAAAATAAGAATTTGCATTCTTGAATTCAATCCAGGAATCAATATTAAAGGTCCGATTATCCTTTTCTTCGCAGGTCAGAGTCCAGATTTCCAGCAATGGATCATAGCTGGCTTTATGCTGAAAACAGATGATCTCAGTGCTGATCTGACTTCGCAGTGTTAAGGTGAAATTGATCGCAACCTCCTGTCCTGATTGCAATATTTGCCTGAAATCTTCATTAAAGGCATTTTCAAGTGTTGCCTGCACTGTGATCTGATTGCCACGTAAAAAGGCGTGCGATTGAGCAAAAGAAGGGGTATTCCCCTGGTATGATGAAAAGAGCATCATACCAAGGGAAATTGTCGCTGTTATTGCTTTCTCAAATAATCCACCAAACATTTCCACCCCCGAAACATTCTGGCTGGATTTATGCCCCGGTCTTTAACTTAAAAACCGAACCAAGGACCTATGGATAAGGTCAATCCATCCATATTTGTGTCTGGTTTATTTGTTATATTAATATCATATCCATTTGCTTTGGCTTCCCATCCAGACATGTAAACGCTATAAAGGTAGGCAGCTTCTGCCTTGAAGCTTAACCAGTCGTTAATTCGCCAGCCAAGAGATATACGTGGTTCTGCTAAAAAACCATAGTTTTTCATATCTATTGTACTTGTAATATTATAATAATTATCCATATAATCGCTAAGATTATCGTTTTCAAAATCATAATCAGGTACATCTGATACTGCTTTCTGAGATACTTGCAATTCATTCATTCCCCAGGTTAGCATACAGCCTATTTCACTGTAAATACTTTTACTGATAATAAAACGTTTATCAAAGGATAAGCCTCCATAACGTATCCAGTATTTCGCTTTACGCTCCACCTGTGTAGAATCACCAATAAAAGGTATATCAGCATGATCCCACATGTGCCGGGTGGTCTTTTCGTCATAAAAAGCTGTGTATTGTCCACCTATGAACCAGCCTTTTCCTAGATGACCTTTCAACCCGATTCCATTCAGGAAAATCCCGTCTTCTGAATATGTTTCTTCTTCAAAGCCCAATCCATATAATAACTTATTAATATCTACCACATCAGGTGTGTACCAGGTCGGCATCCAGGCTATTGTTCCATCACCATAATCTATCTTTTTCTTTTTCACAACTTTTGTTTCGCCTGTCTCACTCTTATCGGATACTATATTACCATCCAGATCCATTATCTTGTCCCGTGTCCCAAAGACAAAATCTTTCTCTATCTCTTCGCCATCGCGAAATAATCTCAATTTTACCCGGTCTCCTACCCGGTAATAGGAAAGCACTTTGCCCAGATCATCTTGTTTAACAATCTTGTCATCATTAATCGCCATTAATATGTCATCGGTTCGAAGACGATAATAATATGCAGAACTTCCAGGGACTATTGACGTTAACCGGATACCATAAAAATTATTATAACCAATTTCTGCGGCTTCTCCCAGAGTGATATCAGAATAGGTAACACCGACAAATGGTTTTTCTATTCCGTCTTTGCCTGACTGGATTATCGTTATCTTATCCCCATCATCATCAATCGTCACATCTACTGTGTATTCTGTGATCCCATCTTTTTGCAGGTCTTTCTGCAATTCCTTCAGTTTCTTCTGAGCTTCTTCTGTTTTTTGCTGGGCTTTTTCCTCTGCGGTCTCCTGGCAGATTAAACTGCCTGCTGCGAATAACAACACCACTAATAAAACTACGAACTTTTTCATTTCTTAACCTCCGAGTTAAATTCTTATCTTTTCATAACGCAATCCACGTGCCAGTTAGTAATCAATCATACCTAATACTCTACCATACTTCACGTTATCTCGATCTTTCCACTTCTATACTGTTAGAGCATTTTTATTAAAAAGATAAAAACCAATTTCAAGGTTTATCATTTTGATAATGATTATTCTTGTCAAGCGATTAATTCGCCGTCAGATGAACTCGTTCACCAATATCCTGATTCCTCGTGCGAGTGAGGGTAAGCATATTACTCAAAAAAAAAACTGGCATCCCCCCGTTTTTTTTATATCTATAGCACGAACTTTAATGATAATTGACCGGATAAGTAGGACTTGCACCGCTAACGGTACTCCGGAAGTGGGGCGAGAACTACGACCAAACAGGAATATATTTCTACATTTACAAATCTCAGAT
>CAZAHZ010000197.1:0-6651 GCA_964485055.1 uncultured Candidatus Cloacimonadota bacterium | reverse complement strand
ATGGTACAATTGGTGATATCGGCGCATTTTATTATGACCAATCGGATAATGATGAGAACGAAATCTCCGAGCAACATTCCGTACTTCTGTGGAATTATCCCAATCCCTTTAATCCCCAGACAACAATTTCTTTTTACACCACAGAGGGCACAGAGATTTATCCGCCTTGGCGGAACACAGAGTTAAATATTTACAATATCAAAGGGCAGCGCATTCGCTCATTCAAAATCCAAAATCCAAAATTCAAAATTAATTCTGTTGTCTGGGATGGGAAGGATGATAATGGTAGGGATATGCCCAGTGGGGTTTATTTGTATAAATTATCAAGTGGAAATAAAAATGGAATTGGTCGGATGGTAATGATAAAGTAATAAAAATTAAAGCTCAAAATATTAGATTTTGAGTTAAAAAAGACTAAAAGTGGAGGAATGATGAAAAAATTACTGTTTTTACTGCTGGCTTTAATATCAAGTGCGATATTATTTGCTGATCTCCCGGACTCGATGTACGTGGAAGGTAATATACTCTTCCGTGCAAGTGAACCATTTAAAAACATTACTATCCGTCAGGATACAACTGTGACCACAGATCAGGCATGGTTTAATAATTTAGCAGAGATGTATGAAATCGATTATTTAAAGAGGCTGTTTGCTGCAGGTAATATACCAAATTTACAATATACTTATAAGTGCAGCTTTCCCGACTCTATTGATCAAGATGATGTTACTGCTGAATTTAAGCAAGAAAGTAAAGTGATCAGTGCTTACAAAGATATTGTAATCAAAGCATTTTCTCCTAATGATGGTTATTATAATGATTATCAATGGAATTTGAATGATATTAATGCGGAAGATGCCTGGGATGAAGTTGAGAATGTGGACCCACCTGAGGATATCATAGTCGCAGTTCTTGATAGCGGCATTGATTATACACATCCTGATTTAGTAAACCAGCTTTTACGCGATGCTAATGATCAGATAATCGGCGAGGATTTCACAAATACCGGAGGTTTTTTAGATGATAACGGTCATGGTACCCATGTTGCAGGAATTATTGCTGCTGAAACAAATAATTGGATTAGTGCTGATGAAAATGGTGGTGTAGCCTCTATAGCTGGTTGGAATGATTATGTGAAAATTTATCCTTTCAAAGTTTTAGGTGGTGTAAATGCAAATTCTTCTGTTGTGAATGCATTGGATTATATATATTCATTAACTTCTAATATACCGAGAGTGATCAATATGAGTTTAGGTACCGTACCATTGAATCCAAATAATATTCCCCAAAATGAATTACTGAATTTTCAAAATATGCAGGAAGTAATTACATTATTATACGAAGAAAAAGATATCATGGTAATAGCTGCCTCAGGAAATGATGGAGATTTTATCCCTGAATATCTCGAAGTATATCCGGCATCTCTTGATAATGTATATACTGTGGCGGCAACAAATCATCCGAGTCATGGTATTGCTCTGACAACTTATTCAAATTATGCTGAATGGGTAAATATTTCTGCACCTGGAGGAGTAGGAAGTCCCTATGGACCTCATTCAGATAGTGCTATAATAAGTACAATACCAACATATCACTGTAGTCAAAGCAATGGGTCATGGGCATTCGGTGATTGGAGTGTTGATCCAAATTACGATTTCATGGCTGGAACATCAATGGCGGCACCAATTATCAGTGGAGTATTTTCTCTTTTGACAGCAAAGTACTATAATGAATTAGAAGCAGGAACAATGGACTTATCGGATCTTGAATATATCATGGAAGTTACAGCTTATGATTTTTCAAAGGACACCTATTATGAAGGTATGATAGGAGCTGGATTAGTCAATGCAGGTGAAGCACTAGGAGATCCACATCCAATAATAAAATATGAAGGGTATGAATATCCAACTGATGATCCTGTTGAATGCGGAGGAGAAGGAGTAATAAGTATAGCTATCAAGAACCTTTGGGCAGAAGCTGAAAATGTTACAGGATATCTGGAGACGGATGATGGGAATATAGTATTCACTTATGATAATGGATTTAATATGGTATGGGGAGAAATAGAAGAGACAGAAACTGTAGTCCGCAGCGTAGAAATTGAAGAGACATCGGGAAATAATCCGAGAACTATAGATATCACTCTACGTTTATCTGGTGATAATATTGATGACATGGATTTTGATTTCGAGTTACCAATAAATCCGTCCATGACTCCTTATGCCGAAATTTTTAATAATGCAAATGAAAGTGTAGCAACTGATATTGTAATTGATGATATTAACCAGGATGGTTATGATGATTTAATTATTGCGACAAATTATTATACTTCTGGTAATGTTTATTACTATCGAGATTCTCAGGGTACAATTGCTTTACCAGAATCAATGGGTGAAATCGAATGTACACCAGCAGTAGGCGATATCAACAGCGATGGTTTTAAAGAGATTGTAGCTGCTGACAAAAATGGAGATGTATATATCTGGGATTATCAGGGTGCTATCGTGGATGTATTAGGTAATGTTGGTTTTACAGGAAGACCTGAAAATCCAGTTGTTATTGAAGATGTAACTGGTGATGGTCAATTGGATATTATCATAGTCAAAAACAGATATGTAGGTTCAGATTTTGCTGGTATAATAGTAATTGAATATGATAATGTCAATGATGAATTTGATATTTATGATTATTGTTCAAACACAGAACATATCTCCTCTTCAATAGCTGTTTCAGATATTAATGGTGATAATCTGAAAGAGATTGTAGTACCATTTGATCTTGATCCTGAATATGAATCTACACATAATGACGCATATGTCGGAATTTTCAAGGTCAATTCAGAGAATGAATTAGTTTTATTAAGGGAGATTGATTATCTGTTATATCAATTTAGGGATTTTGTTTACAACTATGAACCATTGATAGGAGATTTTGATGAAGATGGTAGTAAAGATATAGTAGCATGTAATTATTTAATGATTCCAAACAATCCTACTGGAAGTATCGAGATCAACTATTATAATTACCTTTCAGATTCCTGGACAGATTGTGCATCTCAGCCTATTGGAGTTTTTTCTCCAACAAATAAATTGAGCCTAAGTGTAAGTGATAATACTTTAGGAGAACCTGGATTAGATCTAACTTATATCAATGCGCATACTAATTCATTGGTAAGTTATAATCCTATCAGTAATTGTTTTAGTGACATCTCAATTTTACCTTTGGACTATTTAAAATGCGACATTGATTCAGATAAAGAACAGGATATTATCATTATGTCAGAACATCAACTCAGATTCAATGGATTTCCAAGCATGTTAATGGTAAACGATACTGATAGCTATCACTCTTGCGGACTTGGAAAAATAAGCAACACCTTTAATAAGGAAGTATTAGTTGTAACATCTAATGGTAAACTGTATTTATATCCAATAGAGTTTCCAGTTGATGCAATATCTGAATATGAGCAAATCAGAGGAAATTCCAGACATACAGGCTCATATTTTCAGAGTATTCCTCACATTATTAATTATGATCTCGCAATTAAGCATGATGTTAATATTGATCATGATATTAATATTCTCAGACGTAATAACATAACCATAACAGTTCCTGGAACTGAAATCAGGTTTGAGGAATACTCATCTATTGAAAATTATGGAAACATAAATATAATGGGATCATTAGATAATCCCATTTATATAACAGGAATGTGCAAGAATGATGTAACTCAATACTGGACGAGTATAAAGACTTATTATAATAGTAATATATCAATGCATTATGCTGACATCAGCAATGCTAATGTTGCTGTGAATTTTATTGATAGTGATAACAATAAAATACTTTACTCAAAAATTCACGACAATGATATTGGTATATTAGCTTATAATGGATCAGTTAGATTGGCAGATAATTACATCTATAATAATGGATTTGATGGTTTAGAGAATTTCCATGAAGCAGTAATGTATATGGGTGTAAGTGAAGATTTAGGTAATAATGCAATATATAATAATAATGATGGTTTATATTTGTACAAATGTTATCCAGTTATGAGAAATGGTCATAATGATTTTGATAACCAAAATATGAACATATACAATATACTATCATCAGATGCACCACCATTAAATGTTGGAGGAAATTGGTGGGGTAGCCCTTATCCTTTTGATTTTCGCCCCAAGTTCTACGACCTTGTAACATTAGAGTGCGAAATATGGGATTTATTTCCTAATACAAATTACCAGATTAGAAATAATGAAGTTACTGATTTTGAAACTGCAATGCAATTCTTTAATAATGAAGAATATTTTGAAGCAATACCCTATTTTATTTCAATATTGGAAGACGAGAATGTTTCGGAAAATGATTTTCTTTCAATTTCGGCATTATTCAGTTGTTATAGTGAACTTGATAATTTAGAATATTATGAATCATTTATAAATTCATTAATATCTAACGCAAATTCAGAAATCTTAATCAAAGCTTGTACAAACTGTTTAGCTTTAGTAAATCGCAGATTGGGTGATTTTGATGAAGCAATAGAAATTTATGAGGATATCCTTTTAAATAATCCAAGCTATGAAGATTCATGCTTTGCAGTAATTGATATAGGATATACATACCTAGAATCAGAGAATAGAGCGAATGGACTATTGAGTAATCTAATTCCGTCTTCTTATAAAGAACATAATTCGTTGACGCATGAACTATTGACTTCAATCAGATCGGGTATTCCTATTTACGATAACGATACTCCTCCAGTATATTTGATGACAATGTTGAACTACCCCAATCCCTTCAATCCTGAGACCAACATTGTTTTTTATTTACCTCAAGATAGTCATATTGATCTCGTTATCTATAATATAAAAGGTCAAATAGTAAAAAGGCTTATCAATGATTTTTATATTCAAGGTAAATATACAGCAATTTGGGATGGAACAAACGAAAATGGTGATGTAATAGGGTCAGGAGTTTATTTCTATTGTTTATCCGATACTAGGAAAACAATAACCAGGAAAATGTTATTTCTAAAATAATCTAACAAGGGAGCGGATATTTATATCCGCTCCTGGTTTTATTTAAAGGATAATACTGTGAAAAATATATTTCTTTTCATCCTATGCTTGCCTATGTTATGTCTTTCCGGCACGGTAATTACCGGTACAATTGATGGTGACACTGTCTGGTCACCGGAAAATAATCCATACGAAGTCTTTGACATCGTTACTATCACCGAAAATACTACACTTACTATTATGCCGGGTACGGAAGTTATTATGGATTCCAGGAGATTGATCTGCCACGATGACCGTGAAGCTTTCTTCTGGCAGCATTCACTGTCTCATCCGGGAACTTTCTACATCTATGGCAGAATAATAGCCTGCGGTACAGAGCAGGATAGCATCATATTTACCAGACCTCCCAATTCTCCCAATGAACTATGGGGGAATTTCTATATTTATCCCAATGCTCCTTTATGCATCTTTGAACATTGCATCATCAATTATAGTTATCAATTCAACAGATTTATTGGCGACCCCTCCGATGCCTGTATTCGGGCTGAAAACGGCAGGATCATTGTCCGAAATTGCCATTTTTATAATAACCAATGCCCTATAACTTCAGAGTATAATCCTGACAGTAATAATACCATGCTCTGTGAAGTTACTAATAATCTTTTTGAACTATATAATAATGAGAATGACTATCTGGAAGATAGATTAATTTCTCAATGCAATTTATTTCAAGTTATTGAAGATGGTTTTCCACCACTGTTTGCAGGAAATGTATTTAGAAATCTACCCCGTGGAGGATATGGATTACCTTACTCAGTTTTTAATTCTTTTCACAATATCATAGGAGAAATTTCAGCTATTGCTTCCACCTATCGTCCTGCTTATTTTTATAAAAATAACATTTCATATTGTGGTCACTATGGGCAAACTATTCTTGAAGTCAGATACCCAAACAGCTATCAAGATCCTGTTAATTTAAACTATATCCGAAAAAACACATTTTCCTATCACGGGTTCACTTCTCCTGAAGCTGTCAATTTTTGGGATAATGCCTATGCAGAATTTACAGATAATTACTTTGAGCAATGTGATTTCCAGACAGATATGCACGCTTCAGGCAAGATATTCAATAATACTTTTAATAATACTCAGGTGATCACTGACACACTTTTCCAGTTTAATAATAACCTGGTGTATAACGGAGGAAGTTTTTATAATCACAACCGACCCATTTCCAATAATGTCATTATTCTGAATGACTCAGATTTTGCCTATAGATCTGGCAGATTGCTGGAAAATTCCATCATTCTCACCTCCCAGGGTGAAATGGAGGAAAATATTTATAGTGAATTGCCACCCGACACTCTCCGCAATTGTATAATTGACTTTGATATTGATGACTATCCCTTTATCATCGATGGAGGAAATAATATCAATATTTCTCCCGATCAGGTAGAGGATGTATTTGTTGATTTCGCCAATGATGATTTTCATCTTGCACCCGGCAGCCCTGCTATTGATGCCGGTTACGATGCTCCCGGATATGAATATATCCCCTTTGATCTTGATGGCAGGATCAGGCAATGGAGCGGTATCCCAGGCAACGATGCCATTATTGACATCGGCGTCT
>CAZAHZ010000196.1:0-6655 GCA_964485055.1 uncultured Candidatus Cloacimonadota bacterium | reverse complement strand
CAGTAGAGTAGTATTGATGAAGTGATTTCGGAAGGCTTCATCTGCGTCTAACCTGTGAATATCCCGATCATCGGGATGGAACAGGGATGTAGGAAGATGGGAAAGTGAGATTTATCCGGTTGAAATTGGTTGTTTATATGTTCCCGACAGGTCGTGACAGGCGAATCCGATGTGTACATCGTCTCAGTAATATGGTTATGAGTCTGCTCATAATTCCTCAAGTCCTTGCAGGCAAATAAATGACATTTCACTTATTTTTCTGTCAATAATTTTCCTTAGTTATCCGCCTCTAAGTTAGACGTGCACCGCCAGTGTACTCACAGGTGGGGCACTGATGACGACCACTATCAAATGATTACAGCATCGTAAATATTTCACGGATTGATAATCTGAATCTCTGAACTAACCGTAATTCTCGCCCCACTTGCCGAGTACCACCAGCGGTGCAAGTCTCCCTTATCCGGTTAATTAACATCAAAATTCCTCTTTAATTATATAAACTTGATTAATTAGTTTGACAAGTTTTTATCAATATCGTCATTTTAACATTTGAATATATTAGCTGATTAATAATATATTTTACGTAAGAGAATTTATTGGAGAAATTATGAAAATACAGATGATGTTTTTACTGGCAATGCTATTGATATCAGTACTGGTTGCTGAAACCTATTATGTTCCCGCTGATTATCCTTCAATACAGATTGGTATTAATAACCTGGTAAATGGTGATATTCTACTCGTCTCTCCGGGAATATATTACGAAAATATAGATTTCCTGAGTAAGAAGATCACAGTTGCTTCACTATATTATACAACTCAGGATACAAGTTATATTTCGCAAACTATCATTGACGGTAGTAATATTGGCAGAGTAGTTGCTATCACTGACGTTAGTAGCGACCACCCGGTTCTGAGCGGTTTCACTATCCAGAATGGGCGTTCGTGTGGTGGTGCGGGAATTTACTGTTCTCATTCCAATGCTATATTGTCCCATCTGATAATTAAAGATAATATAGCAACTGGATCCCCTGCACATGATACGGGGGGAGGTATTTACTGTGGAAATTCATCTCTAACCCTGAGCGATCTGCAAATCGAAAATAATTTTGGTGAACGCTGTGGAGGATTATTTTGCATAGATAGTCATCCTGAACTGAATAATGTAAATTTTATTGGAAATATATCTGATTCAAGTGGCGGAGGTGTGTATGGTTATAATGGCACAATAGATATTTCTAATGGAAGTTTTATCGGTAATAGTGCAGTGGAGGGAGGAGGCTTGTATAATTTTAATTCTAATACTTATCTGGAAGGAGTAACATTCACGGGTAATACAGCTATTCGGGAAGGTGGCGGTATCAGCAATGAATCATCGCTGGAATTCAGCAGCGAAAATCGTTGTAATATTTATCTGAACAATGTAGAAAATCGTTATGGCGGCAGTGATATCTGCTCTACTGAGCCAGTCTCAGTTTATGTAGATACCTTTACTGTTCTTTATCCAACCAGCTTTCATGCTCATCCAATTGAAAATTTTACCTTTGATGTTTTACAGGGCATGCAGAACCAGGTGGAAACTGATCTTTATGTATCTCCTGCTGGTGATAATGCCAATAGCGGACAATCTTTTGCTGAGCCACTTAAAACAATCCAATATGCCTGCTCGATAATTCTGGCAAGCAGCGAAAATCCACTTACTATCTATCTTGCGGCAGGTACCTATAGCCCAGAGATAAATAACGAATTTTTCCCGGTTGTTTTACCCCCGTATGTCTCGCTGCTGGGTGCAGGACGAGAACTCACTATTCTTGATGCAGACCGCGTAGGAAGTGTGCTGAAAGTAAATAACAGCAATGACGTTACAGTCTCTGCAATGACTTTTACCCATGGCATGTCTTATCATTCTTCTGGTATCAGCTTTTTAAATTCATCTGCAGAATTATCTGACCTGAGAATCACAAACTGCATTTCTGAAGGTGAAGGCGGTGGTATTACTTTAACGGAAGGAAGTTATGATCTTCATAATATTATAATATCAAATAATACCGCAGACAATGGTGGCGGTATTAATATCAGCAATAGCGATATGGTGATAATGGATAGCCTCATAATTGAGAATAATCATGCTGATCAAGGAGGCGGTGGTATATGGGGATGGGGAAATGAAATCCATATTTCTAATTCCCGGATATCAAATAACATTGCTGAGAATAATGGAGGCGCAGTATATTCTTGGTTAGATACAAATATATATCTTGCTAATGTAGATATCACAGGTAATCGGGTTAATCAATATAATGCTGGTGGAATTTATGCCAATTATTTTGCGGTGCTGGACATGTCTGATGTGACAATCGCTTATAATTCTTCTCCGGAAGCTGGGGGAGGTCTATATCTTTCAAGTGGAGCGCAACTAATATTTGATCCGATAAATCGCTGCAATATTTATCTAAATAATTTCGAGCAACGCAGCCTTGGTGCTGATATCTGTTCAAATATGACTGTAGAGGTAATCGTGGATACCTTTACTGTCCTCGAACCTACAGATTATCTCGCTGTGCCGATTATTAATTTTACCTTCGATATCCTGAACAGTAAATTTCAGCAGGCAGCAGCAGACCTGTATGTCTCACCGGATGGAGATAATACAAACAGCGGATTGACGGAAGATGAACCCTTGAAGACGATCCAGTGTGCCTGCTCAATTATTCAGGCAGACAGTCTGAATCCCCGCACAATCACTCTCCTTTCTGGAACTTACAGTAATTCATCCAACGGAGAATATTTCCCCATTTCACTGCCTGATAACGTTACCCTTACAGGTTGTCCTGAGGGAATTGTTATCCTCGATGCTGAGCTTAATTCCACTGCTGTCAGTTTTTATCGCTCAGTTAATAATACTATTGCTAAATTAAAAATTATTAATGGCTACAGTGTTGATGGCGGGGGAATATCTTGCTACCGTTCCAGCCCGAATATCCATGATATTACGCTGCAAAATAACAATGCTACCGCGGGTTATGGTGCAGCAATTTTTATTTATGAAGATTCAAATCCCTTGATCAGCAATGTTAGAGTTCAATATAATATTGGTCCCCATGGAGCAGGAATTGCCATTTTGAATTCCAGTGCAACATTGCAAGGTGTAATGATCCAGAATAATTCTGCTCTCAGACATGGTGGTGGGTTAAATTGTCTTAATTCCGAGGTTATTCTCCAGGATGTATTTATATCAGATAATTATGCTCAGCGAACCGGCGGTGGCATTTTCTGCGAAAATTCAAACCTTAGCATGTCAAATTGCCTTATTCATGATAATATTGCCCTCGAACCCGGAGGAGGCATCTATTGCAAAAATAATTCCCTGTTACAGATTGACAGTTCTACCTTTTATCAGAATTCTGCCTATTCTGGCTCAGGAATATATGCTGGGGATAATTCCAGTATTTATCTGGTAAATGACATTTTCTGGGATAATGCCGAAGAGGAGATTTATTTTTCTGGCTCTTCCCCAACTGACACTTTTTGCTTAGTCTATTCTGATATCCAGGATGGCTCTAATGGAATTATTCATGGAAATATGGGCACATTCAATATTACAGAGGGAAATATTGATCTGGACCCCCAATTTGTTTCTGTACCGGACAGCGATTTTCAGCTTCAGGAAGACTCACCCTGTATTGACACCGGGATTGATTTCTATGAATATAATGATCTGGTGTTGATTGATCTGGATGAATCGCAATATTACGGCACTGCTCCTGATATGGGGTTCTGTGAATACATCGCTGATGCTAATGAGCCTGCTGATCTATCACCTGCAATAGATTTAATGATCTCTCCCAATCCTTTTAATCCTTCAACGACGATCAATTTTACTCTGCCGAAATCTTCACATACCAGACTGGCTGTTTACAATATCAAAGGACAGCTCGTTCAAATGCTGATCGACGATATCATGCCTGCCGGTAATTATACCCACTCCTGGAACGGCTCCAATTTACAGGGTACATATCTCAGCTCTGGAATATATCTCCTCACCCTTAAAACTGACACCTCACTCAGCACCCGGAAGATCACTCTCTTAAAGTGATTTCGGGAGGCGTATATTTCTGGGAACTACGAGCATTCTGGATCTTGCATGAGCATAGGCGATTTATATATAAATTAATAATATATAAATTATCTGCATAATATTATTTGGATATGATTAAGATTTCTCCCAAAACAGCAACCAATTTTTGCTCATTAGACCTAAAATTATATTTTTTTGCCTTGGATTGTTTCATAGTAGTGCGATTGCAAGAGGGTTACGGCAAATTAGTGAAATATCTGTGATGAAGTTGAATAAGTATAAAGCCCAGAAAGAAAAGGGTGAGGAAGCAACTTGGAGAGAGAGTAAGATGCAGTACGGAAATGTAAAAAAAATGGTACATGTGTAGGGACTCGAACCCTAGACCCGCTGATTAAGAGTCAGCTGCTCTACCATCTGAGCTACACATGCACGCATGAGCAAAAGTTAATTGCGGGTTCAGGCTGTCAAACAATTTGCGATAAAATCTGAATAAAGTGTGGGAAGTGGTAGAATAGTAATAAGAATAAATTTTTGGATATTGACAAAAAGAGTAGCAAATTATAAGTAAGTCGTCAATAAGGAGAATTGTAATATGTTTGCAGTGACGGTAGATCATAAATTAAGTGAATATCATGATAAGATAGTATATACTCTGGACTATCTATTTAATATACTGGGATACAGTTATCGTATTTTAGATGAGGAAGAGCTTCCGAACGTGGATGAGATAGCATTAATGTATGTATCCGATATGAAGATAGTAGAGGATTATCTAGCGAGTCATCCACGTGGCTTTGCCATCTGCATATTACATGATGGAATTCATTATAATTACGAGAAACTGGATAGGAATGATTTTAAGGGATATATCAAAAAATTCAATATTGGGTATGATATCCCGTATATATGTAGTCGCGAGATAAATATTCCAATCTCGCGCACTTGTGATGCCACTCAGAAGAGATTTTATGTGGGTGTATTTCATTTTGATTTGATAGGCAATATATTCTTTCACCTGAGTGGATCAGAACGTGAGATCATCAGATACAGGGATCAGCATAAGCGTTTTAGTTACCAGCATTCAAATTTCGAAAAGTACATGAACTATCCGTATTTAACGGGAATGATCAAATTAGTAGAATTATTTTTGGAAGAGGGTGAGAAGTATTTTAGATTTCCGCTGGTGCAAAAGCCCTTGTGGCCCGAAAATAAGCAATATGCCATATCTTTAACACATAATGTGGATAAATTGGTGAAATGGAATATACTCAGGTTTTTTCAGAGTATATTGCATAGTGTCAGGAGTTTTTGGATGGTGAGTTATCACTGGCGAAATTTTTGGGGGTTATTACGATATTTATTTGATAACTGGGAGCCTTACTGGAATTTTGATCTTGTCTCCGAACTGGAAGTAGATAATGGCATGAGAAGTACATATTTTTTTGGTGTAAAATCGTTCAACCGGTATGACATAGACTACAAATTAGGAGAAGAAGATTTAAATGTGCAAAAGACTGAATTATTAAATAATAATCATGAAATTGCCTTACTAAGTTATTATGATTCCATCAAAGAAGATGATTATCAGGAGCGTGTAGATAAATTATCAGAATTTAGCGGAGAACCAGTAACAGGTGTGCGACAGAATTATTTTCGGAATCAGGACAGACTTGACTCAGTGTATTATAAAAATGGTGGATTGGAGTGGGATAGTTCCTGGTCAATGCCGGATTTACAGGGTTACATCAATGGTTGTGGTTATCCTTTTTATTTAACCGGGCAGAACTGGCAAACGCGGACAGTATTGGAAATGCCAGTAAACTTTAATGATGGGGCAATAAAATATGATCGCGGATATTTCAGTCGAGAGGTACTGGAATCCAGACTGGAGGATTTGATAGACAATGCGAGGAAATTCAGGTCATTATTAGTTTTTAATTTCAGCATAGCCAATTTTGAAGAGATACTGTTTCTGGAAGACATCTATAAGTGGTTAATGGAACGTATAAAGGGAGATCCCACAGTATGGAAAGCGACATTATCAGAGATCAACACCTGGTATCGTCAGCGAGAGGGAGTGAGGATAGTCAATAACAGGAATATAATCGAAATAGAAGTTCGTGAAGATATGCCTCAACTGACGTTATTTATCAAGGGATTATGGCGAGTTACAGATATACTGGATCGCGAGATAATCGAGAAAGAACAGGAGGAGTTAGACATATTTACTGAAAACACATGGTGGAAGGTGCAGGAGGCAGAGATCATGGTAAAGAGCAAAATGCTGAAATTGAAAAATATCCGAGGTGGAAGCAGGATCAGGATATTGATAGAGAAGTTTGGTTAGGATATTTAATTTTAAAATATGTCAAAAGCTTTAATAATATCATATTTTTTTCCGCCTTTGAGTGGACCTGGAGTTCAGAGATCTTATAATTTTGCTCGTAATTTATCTGAAAATGGATGGGAACCGGTAGTATTGACAGTAAAAGATATTAGTTACGTAGCGAGGGATGAGAATTTACTGAAGCAATTAGCAGGAACAGAGATTTATCGCACCGAGACACTTGATCCCAT
>CAZAHZ010000195.1:3830-6671 GCA_964485055.1 uncultured Candidatus Cloacimonadota bacterium | reverse complement strand
ATGTCTTCAGTGGTTGCTCCATCAAATACAGGAGTCTCCACATTGAAACCCAGATATTTTGCTGCCATTCCCAGATGAGTTTCCATTATCTGTCCTATGTTCATTCGAGAAGGTACGCCCAAAGGATTCAATATTACGTCAACAGGAGTTCCGTCGGTCATAAATGGCATATCAGCTATCGGGCTTATCCGGCTGATCACACCTTTATTACCATGACGACCTGCCATCTTGTCGCCAACCTGGATCTTACGCTTTTTGGCAATAAACACTTTGACCATCTTGCGAACACCCTGGGGTAGTTCATCACCTCGCTTCAAGCGGTCTTGTTGCTTTTTGAAGATATTTTCACTTTCTTCGCGGGCTTTCTTGATCCGCAAAATTAATTCTACATATATCTTATCATTCTTTTCCGTATCTTCGATAAGATCATAGTCCAGATTTAACTTCTTGAAATTGATCCTGTTCAGATCATCTTCATCTATTACTTTGCCTGAAAGAACCATGAACATTCCGGTTTTACCATTGACGATATTCTTAGCTGTCTCGCCCAATAATAATTTGCCCAAATGCTGAGCAAGATAATTATCTATCCTTATCTCACGGTCTTCCTTATCTATTTTACTTAATTCTGCTTCATTTTTCCGATGTTCGGGTTCATCCAGGAAATCATCCGAATGATCTTCTTTCTTGGAAAACACCTTAACATCTATCACAACCCCTTCCATTCCGGGCTTTGCCTTCAAGGAACTGTTACTGAAATCTCCGGCACGATCTCCAAATAACGCCCGCATCAGATTTTCCTCTGGCGAGGGATCGATATCCGTATTCTTGGGTGTGATCTTACCAACTATGATATCTCCTGATTTTACAACTGAACCTATTCTGATAACACCTGTTTTATCAAGATTTCGCAGACTCTTATTGGGAACATTGGGAATATCATAAGCCAATTCTTCTTTACCATTCTTGGTATCTCGAACAAGTACCTCATGTTCCTCTATATATATTGAGGTCAGCATATCTTCTCGGGCTACATTTTCACTTAATATGATAGCATCCTCGTAATTATAGCCATACCATGGCAGGAAAGCAACCAGCATATTACGTCCCAGTGCCAGTCTGCCTCCGGCGATTGAGGGTCCATCAGATATTAAATCTCCCTTTTGGACATGATCACCTATTTTTACTGTTGGTCTCTGATTGATTGTCGTATCCTGATTTGAACGCTGAAATTTACGCAAATATATCCGGTTATGGCTCTCCATATCCATGATACTCTCATCAGGATTATCTCGAATGATCTCTATATATGATGCCGTCACTTTGGTTACTGTGCCGTCATAGGGAGCGAGGGCAACCACACCGCTATCTTCCGCCACAGTTTTCTCCATTCCGGTTCCCACGCGTGGAATTTCAGGAGCTACCAGTGGTACCGCCTGCCGCTGCATATTTGAACCCATCAAAGCCCGGTTAGCATCATCATGCTCCAGGAAAGGGATCAGAGAAGCGGAAACCGAAACTATCTGCTGTGAACATACATCCATATAATCTACATTTTCCGGACTTTCCTGAACATATTCACCATTCTTTCTGGCAAATACCAGTTTATCAGTGATCTCTAATGTCTTCGGATCATAGTTTATATTTGCCTGAGCGATAGTATATTTATCTTCTAACTGAGGATCAAGAAAATCCACCTGCTCTGTAATCCTGCTGTTTACCACCTTCACGTAAGGTGTTTCCAGGAAACCAAGATTATTTATCCGAGAATACATTGCCGGAGATGATAATAATCCAATATTAGGACCTTCAGGAGTCTCAATCGGGCAAATTCGCCCATAATGTGAATAGTGCACATCTCGTACTTCAAAGCCTGCCCGTTCTCGAGTTAAACCTCCCGGACCCAAAGCTGATAATCGCCGTTTATGCGTTAATGCCGTTAAAGGGTTGGTCTGCTCCATGAACTGAGACAATTGACCTGTCAGGAAAAAACTCTGAACTACTGCGATCAGCGCATTGCTGTTGATCAGATCATGGATCGTGATCTCTTCCGGATTGGCGATATTCATCCTCTCCAGGGCTGTTCTGGCGACTCTGGCAAGTCCTATGTTATATTGCTCACACAATAATTCACCTACGGTGCGGACTCTACGATTTGCCAGATGATCTATATCATCAACTCTGTCTCGCTCGTCAAATATGGCTATCAATTTTGTGACGATCGCTACCATATCTTCTCGTGTTACAATATGTTTATAGGGGTCAATATTCAAGTCTAACCGGCTGTTTAATTTATACCTGCCGACTCGACCCAGATTATATCTCTTTTCGTTGAAAAACATCCGCTCAAATAATTCTTCCGCTGTCTCCGGGGTTGGTTCATCTCCAGGACGGATCAAGTTGTATATCTTGATCAGGGCATCTGTCTTGGACTCTGTGGTATCTTTGGCAATGGTCTGTTCCAGGATTTTGCGGGTTATTTCCGATTTTTTAGCGATTACTTTCACTTTCTTAATTTTATGAGCCTTCAGGATATCCAATGCCTCTGTATCTAGTCCACATATCGCTGGTAATAACACCTCTCCATCTGTATCTGACACTGCTTCAAATAGGTGCCTCCCCTCAGCATCACCAGTACTCATGTTTTCACATTCGTAAAAATGCTCGCGTAAATCCTGATTCGTCGAATATCCCAATGATCTTAATAACACAGTCACAGGTAACTTGCGACGTTTGTCTATCAATACATACATCGCATTATGGATGTCCATGGTAAACTCTAACCACGATCCAGTATATGGGATCAATTTCGCCGAATACAACAATTTTCCACTTGGGTGC
>CAZAHZ010000195.1:0-3820 GCA_964485055.1 uncultured Candidatus Cloacimonadota bacterium | reverse complement strand
TCAGAGAAGAATATTCCCGGACTGCGATGAAGCTGACTGATTATTATCCGTTCTGCTCCATTTATGACAAAAGTTCCTTGGTTTGTTATCAAGGGAATTTCACCAAGAAATACATCCTGCTCAATCTGTTCTTTTTCGCGTTTCTCTCCAGAATCTTTCAGAACTTCTTCATCATATTTTGTCAATCGCATCCGCGCCTTAACTGGCGCTTGAAAAGATAAATTCCGCTCTACGCATTCTTCCACGGAATATTTCTCTTTTAGTACTTCATAATCCAGATATTCCAGCTTATAAAGACCTTTGGGATCCTCCAGCGGAAATACCGCTCTGAATACTGCCTCTAATCCCGAGTCCAACCTCTTTTGTGGATGCACTTCCCGCTGCAAAAAATCATCGTAAGAATCTATCTGCATAGATAACAGGTTTGGTACTCGTACGGATGGTAATCCCGCCTCTTCCGCTTTCTTTTTTATTCGAGAATAACTTTTGAATTTCAAGAGTCCTTACTCCTTCTCTTAACTTAAAAAAAGGCTAATGCCCTTCTCTCGCTCTCAGATTGGTTTTAAATAAAGAAAAAGAAAGTGAACCCATTATTGGATTCACTTCCCGAATTTTTATATCGCTTATTTGATTTCGACAGTTGCACCTGATTCTTCTACCTGTGCCTTCATCTTTTCGGCTTCTTCTTTGCTTATCCCTTCTGCTAATGGTTTGGGGCAATTGTCAACTAAGTCCTTGGCTTCTTTTAATCCAAGTTTCGTGATCTGACGAACGACTTTGATTGCCTGGATTTTCTTGGCTCCGGCATCTGTTAAAATTACGTTAAATTCTGTCTTCTCTTCAACTGCTTCTGCCTCTGCGCCTGCTGCTGGTCCTGCTGCTAACGCTACTGGCGCCGAAGCACTTACGCCAAAGAATTCTTCCAGTTCTTTTACCATTTCATGTAGTTCAAGGACCGTCATTCCCTTGATTATTTCTATTACCTGTTCTTTTTTGTCAGCCATGTTTCCTCCGATTTATTATTCTTCATCTTGTTTACTAGCGATAGCGTCAATCGCATATACTAATTTGCTACTTATTCCGGTTAACACTCCTACTAATTTCGTTATAGGCGCATTAAATCCTTGCAGCACCATACTCATTAGCTGCTCTTTGCTTGGCATGCTTGCAAATTTTGTCAGTCCTTCCACTCCTATTATGGAGCTACCAATATAACCTACTTTAAATGATGGAAATGACTTGTCTGGTAACACTTCCTTCTTAAATCTCGCTAACTCCTTTGCCGGAGTTACTTCATCTGTTAACGATACAGCTAGTGCCGTCGGTCCCTTAAGATATTCATCCAATACCTCGATTCCCAATTCGTGCAACGCTTTCTTTATGAAAGTGTTCTTGGATACAAAGTAATCAACGCCTTGACGTCGTAAACGTCCCCTAAGGTTATTTACTTCCTCGATATTGATTCCTTTGTAATCAACCAGGACTATGGCTTTTGCACCGTTCAGCCTCTCTTTCAGTTGCTTGATTTCTGCTACTTTATATGGTTGATGCATTTCCACTCTCCTACTTCTTTGACTCAAGCGTTACACTTGGTATATCTAATTTGATGCCGGGACTCATGGTGGAGGTCAGCGAGATATTCTTGATAAATATTCCTTTAACTGCTGCCGGACGTTCCCGTAAGATCGCTCCGATTACTGCTAAAATGTTATCTTTCAATTTCGCTGGTTCAAAACTTAATCTCCCTGCCATGATATGAAGATTTGCGAACTTATCTACTCTGTAGGTTACTTTTCCACCCTTGGATTCTGCTACTGCTGCTGCTACGTCCATAGTTACCGTGCCAACTTTGGGATTCGGCATTAAACCTCGTGGACCTAATACTCGTCCTAATCGTCCAATTTTACCCATTAAATTTGGCGTGGCGATAGCTACATCAAAATCAAGCCAACCTCCCTGGATTTTCTCGACATATTCATCTACGCCGACAAAATCCGCTCCGGCTGCTGTGGCTTCTTCTGCTTTCGCACCATCAGCAAATACTAAGACCGTTACCTGTTTGCCTGTTCCATGGGGAAGGACTAGCGAATTGCGGATCTGCTGGTCTGCCTTACGAGGATCTACACCCAGGTTGAAATGCAGCTCGACCGTCTCATCGAATTTCGCCTTCGGAAATTTCTGCAATAATTCGATTGCTTCTGCGAGTACATAACGCCTGGTTTTGTCGATCATCTCATAAGATTCTCGATACCTCTTGCTAGCCATATAGTCTCCTTTTTTATTATCTCCTGCTTTTCACCTGGGTTTATCAGTCTTCTACTGTTACGCCCATGTTTCTTGCAGTACCTTCGATCATACGCATTGCAGCTTCGATTTCGAAGGCATTTAAATCCTTCATCTTTATCTCTGCTATCTTTCGTATCTGCTCTCGTGTCAACGACCCAACCTTATCTCGATTGGGCTCAGATGAGCCTTTGGCTAATCCAGCTTCTTTCTTGATTAACACTGCTGCCGGAGGAGTTTTTATCTCAAATGTATAACTCTTGTTTTTCTTTACTGATATTACTACCGGAAATATCATACCCGGGGAATCTTGTGTCTTTTCATTAAAGGCTTTGCAAAATTCTCCTATATTTATTCCTGCCTGACCCAGTGCCGGTCCCACCGGAGGGGCTGGTGTCGCTTTACCTGCCGGTAACTGCAACTTGATTAAGTGCTCTACATCTTTTGGTTTTGCCATGTCTTTATCTTCCCCTTTTTCTATCTACATTACTTCTACCTGGTCAATTCTCACCTCCACTGGTGTCACTCGACCAAATACAGTTACTTTGACAATTAATTTTCCCGACTCTGGACTCGACTTCTCCACCACTCCCTCAAATTCACTGAAGGGTCCCTCTGTGATACGCACTATATCACCGGGTAGAAAATTGTAGGTCTCATCCTCTCCGCCTTCTCGATCTGCATATCCCAATAATCTGTTTACTTCTTTTTCTGAGAGTGGCTGTGGTTTCTTGCCTGAACCCAGAAAATAAGTTACACCCGGCAGCCCTACAATAAAATTGTAAATTTCCACCGTTAAATCCAGTTCCAGGATCAGATAGCTATTAAATAATTTCTTTTCTCGAGGAATTCGCTTCCCATCGCGTATATGGAAGGTGTTTTGCGTCGGTATTAAAATCTGTCCGATACTTTCTTCCAGATGCGTTCCCTTGATGGTCCGCTCGATCGCATCACGTATTTTGAATTCATGCGATGCCATTGTATGAACTACGTACCACTGTTTCATTATCTCTCTAACCTTTGAACAGCAGTGTGCGAATCAAAAAACCAAACAAGGCGTCTATCAGTGATAGAAATATTGCTACTATAATTGACATCACTATCACTGCTGATGTCCCTTCCTTGAGGTCAGATTGCGTGGGCCAGGTTACATATCGCAATTCCTGACGGACACTTTTAATAAATGCTCCAATTTTTCTAAACATCTTTGTTTCCTTCTTTCTTAAATTGGCAGGTCAGGCAGGAATCGAACCCGCAACCCCCGGTTTTGGAGACCGGTGCTCTACCAATTGAGCTACTAACCTGCACCAATTTATCTAACGTGTCTGCTTATGAGAAGTATGCTTACGACAAAACGGACAAAACTTCTTATAAACTACGCGGTCAGGATGTAATCTACGATTTTTCTTCGTTGTATAATTTCTCTGCTTGCATTCTTCGCAGGCAAGAATTATTATTTCTCGCATCTATCTTCCTTTATTGTATTATCTCGGCTACCACGCCGGCGCCTATTGTCCTTCCGCCTTCGCGGATTGCA
>CAZAHZ010000194.1:0-6674 GCA_964485055.1 uncultured Candidatus Cloacimonadota bacterium | reverse complement strand
CAGATAAGCTTTGAGTTCTGACGGTATTCCGGCAGGACTTAAGGGCGACAGGTTTTAGTAACTTAGTTTAGCAGGAGGTTTTACCGGTCGTCCAGAAGTCATGCCCGGAGTACCGTTCATAACTCCTGTACTTGGCTGGGTGGCAGGTATTTTGGATTTTTATTTGAGTTGAATAAACCAAACACCTCCCTTTTTTTTATACCAGCCAGATATAGATATTGTTATATTACACAGAAAGTTATGTCACCACAAGATGTATGGGCAGACACATGGGTCTGCCCGTACGGTAGTGGAGATACTTTTTTTCAAAAATCCGGGAGGATGGGTGAGTAATTTAAAAAAGGGTTGACATATTCGACCGGTTCGACCGATTTGGTTAAAACGGTCTAATATGAAGGAAAAGGGGGTATAATGCCGGATTGCGATGATCGGAAACGGAGTATTCTTGAGGTGGCGGAGCGTCTATTTAACAGGTTGGGTTATGAAAACACGTCTATGCGTCAGATAGCAGAAGAAGCAGGAAGCGGAAAAGCAAGTCTGTATTATTATTTCAAATCCAAGGAAGAGATATTTCTAAAAGTGCTTCAGAAGGAGGGATCAGAATTACTTGCCAAATTCCATGAGACCAGTAAGGGAGATATATCGTATCAGGAGAAGCTGATAAATTATCTGAAAATCCCTTTAGAGATATTTCAGAAGCACAGCAGTCTGATGATGAGTCTTTTTTTTCGTCATCATGATCATCATATTAACAAATCAAAAAATATAATGAGCACAACAAAAGACATGTACTGGAATAAATTCCGGGAATTGATTGAAGAGGGGATAGCAGGTGGTTTTATCCGCAAAGACATTGATGTGGAGCGATTATCAAAAGTATATATATTCAACCTGATAGGTACACTGTTTATTCGGATACCGGGAGAACCGGAAGCTGAGAGCATGGAAGAGAAGAAATTAAATTATGAATTTATGTTAGAAATAATGTTGAAAGGAATAACGGTTTAAGGTGGGAAAAATGAGGAAATATTTTATGATACTGATGGTGTTATTACCATTACTACTATCGGGATTGACATTAGAAGAAGCAATAGACGGGGCATTAGCGAATAACCACGGTTTACAGCGAGAGCGGGAGGAGATAGAAGTTTATAACCAGAAATATTATGCAGCGCGAGGAATGCTGTTGCCGCAATTAAGTTTGCAGGGTCAGTATAGGCTAAGCCGGACGCGGATACCGGAGTCGTCAGAAATGGATCTGGCGAGTGTAAGTTCGCTTCTGGATGATGAGCCGGAGAATATGAGTGCAGTTGAGGGGGTGATCTGGGATAATCAACAGACGATAGCGGAATATCTGGATGGGGTGCTGGGAGGGCTTTTACCGGAGAGTATGATCAAAGAAGGTTCGCTGGCAGGTGGGATACAATTGAACCAGACGTTATTTTCGGGTGGTAAGCTGCTTTCCGGGATCAAGATAGCTGACCGGGTGCGTAATATGCAAAAGGACAAATACAAGCTGACGCGCCAGGAAGTGGTATATGAGACGATCCGGCAGTATTACGGTGTGAAGCTGGCGAAAGAAGTACTGAAAATTCAGCGAGAAGCAATGGCAATAGCGGGAGAGCATTTAGCGGATGTGCAGGAGATGTACGCCCAGGGTCTGGTTTCGGAATATGATAAACTGAGAGCGGAACTGGAATACAGGAGGCTGGAGCCGGAAGTAATGAAGGCAGAGCAGGACCTGGAACTGATCCAGGAGAATTTCTGCGATTATATCGGATGTTCTGATCTTTCAGGAATAGAACTGGAGACGGAATTCGAGTTGCCGGAAGGGGAAGATGTTCTACTGGGATCAGCGTTGGAGAAAGGACTGGAAGAGCGGATAGAATTGCAGCTTTCCGAATTGAATGTACGGATACAGGAAGTTCTGGTGAAAATGGAGAAAGCGGATTTTTATCCGCAGATAGGATTAACTGCGAGCTACAATTATTATACAGTGACAGATGACTACGGAATAGAAAAGGAAGATTTTGGGACAATGGCGAGCGTGGGACTTGGATTCCGGCTTCCGCTTTTCACGGGGTTGACGCGTATCAGCGAAGTACGAGAAGCACAGGTGAAAGTGCGCCAGGCAGAGGAATCTGAGTCAGAATTGCAGGAAATGGTGAAGCTTGATATCCGCAATGCCTGGCAGCAACTGGCTCACAGCCGTGAGATATTGAAAGTGCAAAGCGAAAATGTGGATCTGGCGCAGCGAGGTTTTGAAATAGCAGAGGTACGTTATGCCAGCAGCCAGGGAACTGAGCTGGAGATAGCAGATGCACAATTGATGCTTAAGTTGGCAAAACTGAGCTATAGCAAGGCAGTGTATGATGTGATACTGGCTGAAACATATTTTATGAAAGCGATGGGCATAAATTTATATAAAACGGGAAAGGAGAATTAAAGTGAAATACACGTATTATATGATCATAGTGAGTCTTCTGGTGATGTTAGCCGGCTGTGGCAATCAGGAAAGGGAAGCGAGTGCAAGTATAGAGCAATTACACAAGGAAAATGGAGTGCCGGTGACAGTGAAAGAACTTAATGCGGAGGAATTCAATCGCAGTCTATCTTATAATGGCAAATTGAAAGGTGCGATTCAGGGGACGGAAGAATCGCTTCTGGGCGGAAATATAGAACGGATTTATTTTCAGGAAGGAGATTACGTGGAAAAGGGCGAGATAATACTGAGTTTTCCTGAGGATTTGGCAGGGATAAATTATCAGGCAGTAAAGGCGAATTATGAAGTGATGTCTGCGACACTGGAGAGATTGCGTAAACTTGAAGCAGAAGGTGGAATTTCGAGACAGGATGTTGATAATGCAGAAGCAGGTTACCTGGCAGCGTCCTCACAGCTTAATGCAGTGGAGCAGATGCTGAAGGTTAAAGCTTCAGTCAGTGGTTACCTGACGGCGGTATATGTGCATGAAACAGATCATGTAAATTCCGGAGATCAGCTATTTACGGTATCGGAGCTGGATAATTTGAAAGCGGAAATAGATGTAAGCGAGAAAGAGATAAGTCTATTCAGAAAAGGGGCGAAAGCTGTCGCATATTGGGAAAACAATGAATATGCAGGAAAAGTGGAGAGCATAGGCTATGCCATGAACGAAAACAGCGGAGCATTTGAAGTGGCTTTGCAATTCAGCAATCCGGAAAAGATCATGAAATTCAATATCAATGCTGAAATCGAAGTGGAAGTATATCATAATCCGTTGGCGATTGTAGTGGAGAAGAAGCATCTCTTACATGACAGTGGGGGCGATTATGTCTATCTGGCAAAAACTGACCGGGCAGAGAAGCGTTATGTGCAGACGGGAGAATACAGCGGGATCAGCTTTGAAATAGTGGAAGGATTGCAGGCAGGAGAGGAACTGATAGTGGAAGGCAAAGACCTTCTGGAAGACGGCAGCCTGATCAGGATCAACAGGTAGGGGAGATTAGATGTTTTTATCAAAAATATCCATAGAGCGTCCGGTTCTGGCAACCATGCTGATACTGGTATTCGTGGTATTCGGTTTTCTAGCTTACCGGACAATGAATCTGGAAGAATTTCCGGAGATGGAAATACCGATAGTAACAATCCAGACGATTTATGCAGGAGCGAGTCCGGAGATAGTGGAATCGCAAATAACAGACAGGATAGAGGATGCAATATCCACAGTTTCAGAGATAGACGTTATAGAGTCATATTCTATAGAAAACTTTTCACTGGTGATAGTACAGTTTTTAATGAGCAAAGATAACCAGGTGGGATTGCAGGAGATCAAAGACAAGATAGACCCGATCGTCAATGATCTGCCGGAGGGCGTGGAAAAGCCGGCAATCGAGAAGGTAGATCCATTTTCCGAAGCCGGGATCGAGTATGTGCTGACGGGAGAAATAGCAGCAACGGAACTATATGATCTAGCAAATACTGTACTGAAAGAAGAATTTTCTCAGATACCCGGAGTAGCAAAAGTGGAAATCAATGGCGGAACAGAGCGTGAGATCCAGATACTATTCAGTCAGAAAACAGTGAGCAGCCAGAGTATCTCATTACCTGCCGTTTCGCAGTTCCTTTCAGCCGAGAATCTTGATATGTCCGGTGGCAGCTTTGAATTGCAGCAGGAACGCTTGAGTACAAAGCTGGAAGGAGAATTCGGGAGTCTTGAGGAGCTGGAGAATACACGGATAGCGACATCCTACGGCATGCGAAGGCTGCGGGAAGTGGCAGATGTGGTGGATGCAGAAAAGGAGCAGTTGATCAAGAGCAGCTATTTTGATAATATCCACAGAGTGAGGTATGATAATGTTATACTACTGGGACTGGTGATCAGTAAGGAAGGTAATATAGTTAAAGTGGATGAAGAAGCAGACCGGCGGTTCGCAGAAATCAAAAAGATATTGCCGGCAGGATCAGAACTGGTGAAGGTGTACACCAATGCTGATTATACCAGGAACGCAGTGAATGATACAGTATCCAATATCCTGATAGGGATATTTTTAACGGCATTGATACTGCTGTTTTTTCTTCATGATCTGCGTTCAACACTGATAGCCGCTATTGTGATGCCGGTATCTCTGCTCAGCAGTTTTTCACTGATGGACATGATGGGATATACGATGAATATTATCACGCTGATGGCACTTTCGACATCGGTGGGGATACTGGTGACCAATGCAGTAGTTGTGCTGGAGAACATATTCCGTCATAAGCATCTGGGAGAGAACCGCAGGAACTCGGCACAGAAGGGGACATCGGAAATCACAATTGCAGTGATCGCTTCAGCAATGACCAATATAGCGGTATTTCTGCCAATGGCAAGTATTCATTCCATAGTGGGATCGGCAATAAAGCCATTCGCCCTTACAGTGGTTTTTGCCACGCTGTTTTCACTATTGATCTCGTTTACCTTAACGCCGATGCTGGCATCGCGGATATTGCCGGAGAAACCTCGGAGGAATAAGCTCGGAGAGGGAATAGAAAAGATATTCAAGGGCTGGGAAAGAGATTATGGCAATACACTCAAGTTTATTCTGGGTAACAGGTGGCTGACTGGTGCGGTTATAATCATAGCAGTGATACTATTGGTTTTAAGTCTGGGACTGGCAAAAACACTGGGCTTTGAATTTGTCCCGCATTCCGATACCGGAGAACTGAATGTACGCCTGGAATTGCCTGCGGGAAGCGATTTAGCAACTACAGAAGCCAAAGTGAGAGAAGTGGAAGAAATCATTGTTCGGCACAGAGAGGTAAAGCATATTCTGGGCAAACTGGGAGAAATAAACCTGACGCAAAGAGGAACGCATACCGCACAATTGCAGGTTGAACTGATCAATATAGATCAAAGGAAATTATCCACGCAGGAATTTGCCAATATTGTGATGGGTGAACTTGCCGAAGTGAGAAATGTCAGGATCAAGGTCAGCGAAAGGACTTCCATGAGCATGGGTTCCGATCCCGTGGAATTCAGTCTGAAGGGATTTGACAATTTAGAGATGCAAAAATTAAATGAAGAGATAATGAAGCGGCTGGGAGATGTGCCGGGATTAACAAACTTTGATACATCGTCCAAAGCAGGAAGTCCGCAGGTGAGTTTTGTTCCGGACCGGGAGAAGATGGCTCAGTATGGAGTGATGATGAGTGATCTAGCTTATGCCCTGCGGAGTGGACTGGAAGGATTTCTGGTAGGTTCATATTATAAAGAGAATAATAATGAATATGAAATCAGGATCAGCTATGCCGATGCTGAAGTGAATACACCGGAAGAGATAGGCAGAATACCCGTGGTAACCCAACAGGGAGTTTATACCTTGTCGCAGTTCTGCGAGATCAGCTTCACGGAGACAGCAGCCCAGATCCAGCATCTGGATAAGATCAAAACCATAAAATTCACCGGCGGAATAGCTGTTGGATATAGTTTGAGCGATATAAACAACGAGATCAACCGCAGATTGGCAGACCTGAGATTACCGGCAGGATATAATATAGACTGGGGTGGTAATACCAAGATGATGAATGAGAATTTGCGGGATATGGGTTTTGTCATGCTTATTGCCATAATTTTCACCTATATGCTGCTGGCAGCGATATTGGAGTCATTCTTTCAGCCGCTGATCATCTTGGCAACTTTGCCTTTGGCAATGATCGGGGTTTTTGGAGCTTTGTATATCACCGGGATAACGATCAATATGATTAGTATGCTTTCTATTATCATGCTGATCGGGATCGTGGTGAATAATGCCATTCTGATCATGGATTATGCGAACCAGCTTATCCGTGAGAAAAAATACAGCAGTTTTGGAGCTTTGATCGAAGCAGCGCCAACTAAACTGAAACCTGTGCTGATGACTACATTAGCCATAATGCTGGGAATGTTGCCGATGGCTCTGGGTATTGGTGCCTCCGGAAAGGAATTCCGGCAGCCGATGGGTGTGGTTTCCATTGGTGGATTACTGGTATCTGCGGTGTTGACGCTGTATGTGATCCCGGCAATTTTTCTTCTGACGACAAGAAAAAAATGAAGGAGAGTCTAATTTATACCTGAAATCCAGGTGGAATAGGGCAGACAGGTTAGATCATTCAGCAATGCGAGAGTGAGATGGAACACTGATAACGCGGATTTTGCGGAGGGACACGGATAATATTT
>CAZAHZ010000193.1:0-6694 GCA_964485055.1 uncultured Candidatus Cloacimonadota bacterium | reverse complement strand
TTATTTTGCCTATGTAAGCTGTTAATTCCAAATGTTTTACAAGCGTGAAAAAAAAATTTACCAAAAATGTCAGAATATTAACGGTAAGTGACTAACCTGAGCGATACCCTTTTGCTAATATCACTAATCTCTTTGGTATCTTGCAACTATGAAAAATTTTGAAATACCATAAAGGTATTCCAGCAATTTTTCATAATACAATATCCTTAAAGATATTAGCAATCTTAATCAACACAGTATCGCTCAGATCAGGTATAATTCAAGAAATAATAATTGACGCCAAAAGAGAGTTTTTTTATAGATAAATCTGAGGAAGATGAAATGAAAACGTTATATATCACAGTAATTTCGGCGATAATCATTCTGATGCTGGTTTCGTGTGCGGATCAGACACCGCAGTTCAACGGGGAAAATGCCTATACGATGCTCAAAGATCAATGTGATCTGGGAGCACGACCTCCCGGATCACCCGAAATTGAATTATGCCGCGATTATATAATTGATAAGCTAAATGAATATGGAGCCAGGGTCGAGCAGCAGAAATTTACAGTTGTAATCAATGACGAGGAGATAGAGGGAGTTAATATACTGGCGAGTTTTCATCCGCAGATGGGCAGAAGAATATTGCTGGGAGCTCATTATGACACGCGACCCTGGGCAGATAAAGACAAAGATGAAGCAAATCACCAGAAATCCGTGATGGGAGCAAATGACGGGGCTTCCGGTGTGGCAGTGCTGCTGGAAATTGCGAGGATACTATCAGGGAAAATGCCGGCTGAATTTGGCATAGATATGGTTTTCTTTGATCTGGAAGATATGGGCGAATATAATACGGATGAAACCTGGTGTCAGGGTTCAGGTTATTATGCCGGACATTATCAGGGCGAAAAGCCTGAGAAGGCGATAATTATTGACATGATAGGTGATAGTGACCTGCATATTCCCATTGAATACCATTCCTATCATAACAGTCCGCTACTGGTGCGTGAAATCTGGGATATAGCCCGTCAATCAGGTTATCTTCAATTTGAGAACCGGATCGAGAATGCCATCTATGATGATCATTATCCCTTGATCAAAGCGGGATTTGAGGCAATAGATATCATAGATTTTCAATATGACTGGTGGCATTCGGTTCATGATACCCCGGATAAATGTTCTCCGGCTTCTCTGAAAGCTGTGGGACAGGTGATTATTCAATTAATATACCAGTAGAAAAATGATCAGAGCACAGGATATATTAACGGCAAACGAAAGGAAGATACTCACATTTGTCCTGGTAATGATATTTCTGGGGCTTGGGCTCAAATATCTAAACCTGGTGGCAGATGACGATGGATATGCAGGACAATTAGACTCGCTGATCACCAGTCAGGAACTGGTGGATATCAGAGTGGCGGATGCGAAAGAGCTGGAATCTTTACCGCGCATCGGACCAAAGCTGGCTGAAAAGATCATCGCATACCGTAACACAAATCCTTTCTGCAGCAGCGAAGACCTGGTGCTGGTGAAAGGCATCGGACCAAAAATGATGGAGGGAATTCGACTATACCTGGTTCAATTTGGACCGGAAATCGAAGTTATCACCGCAGATACGGTAAAGGTCACAGATGAATTGATTGATATAAACCGGGCGGGTATTGACGAATTAGTCAGTTTGCCAGGGATTGGACCAGTAAAAGCCCAACGAATTATTGACAGAAGAACCGAGATTGGAAAGTTTAACAACGTGGAAGAATTAATAAGTGTAAAGGGAATTGGTGAGAAGACTTTGGCAAAGATCATGCCGTTTATAAAATGCGAGAGGTAGAAATGGATACAAAACCGACACCGACACTGGCGAAACTTCATGTTTCGCAGTCAAAATTTGATTATGCACTGGCTATTTATCTTTATTTGCAGGAAAAGAAAGGTAAGGATTACTGCGAAGAGATCACGCAGGCAGTGAAAGCAATCTGCGACGCTCAATGGAATGATTACCCAAAACAGATCAAAAAGATCTTCACACAGGATGAAGTCGCCCGGTTTCATATTATTCCTGAAGAACTGCTGCTTGCCACTAATGAGACATTGAATGATATCCAAAGCGATTTCGATACTGACAAAAGCAAAGCAACTGAGGAAGATATCATCAGTGAGGAATCTATTCCCGAAACTGAACCGGAGCTACCTGAGGAAGAGGAAGCCTTGGAGCCGGAAATGAAAATTGATCCTGAACCTGAACATGAGTTGGAAAAATCAGAAGAAGGAGATGATGAGGAAGAAATTGATTTTCCTACTTTGGGAGAGGGAGTTTATCAGGAACCTGAAATCAAAGTGCCTCCTGCTAAACCTGTTGTACCCAGAGATGAGGATTTAGTTCCCGGTCTGGCTGATTTTACGAGTAATTATAAAAAAGATGTAACGGATGGCTTGATCGAGGAAAGCAGCAATTCAGGTGATGAGGAGTTAGATAAAAAACTGCAGGATGATATTGACCAGAAACTTATTAATGTGCTCAGGATAATGCGGGGGATGTCCGCTGATGAATTACGCCGGTTGCTGAATAAAAAACTGAAAGAAGGAATGAAGCTGGAAGAATTGACTTTGGGCGACCTGGAAGAACTGATTGATTAAATATAACATATTCAATTATGGTGCGAAATGAGGATCATCGCTGGTAAATATAAGAGAACTGAGCTGAAAAGTGTTCCTGGAAACACAGCCAGACCTACAATGGACTTTTTGAAAGAAACCATTTTTAATATTCTGCCTGATTGCAGGGGTGTGGATTTTCTTGATCTATATGCGGGCACAGGTTCCATAGCCCTGGAAGCACTCAGCCGGGGAGCTCGTCGAGTAGTGATGGTGGAATTTGCTCAGCAGTCTATAGCAGTTATTATCAGTAATATAGAAAAACTTGGTTGTCAGACGCAGTGCCAGGTGGTCAGGAAAAAAGTGATCCCATTTATCCGGAAAAGTGAAGATAAATTTGATATTATATTCCTTGATCCGCCTTATGAAAAAGGACTGGTCAATGAAACCGTGACAGAGCTGATCAAAGCAGACCTGCTGAATAATGACGGTTATATTGTCATAGAGCATTCGATCCGGGAAAAGCCTGATCCTGCTTGGGAATCATTGATAGTCCAGATCAAAAAGACAAGTCAAAGCCAGATCACAATAATAAAATTAAGCTAAATCCGCTCTTTATTTCAACAGGATAAGCTTGCGATATTCATCACCTTCATGACTGTTGAATCTCAGGAAATATATTCCTGATGGATTATTTTCCGGCTGCCAGGTCAGATTATATCTGCCAGCTTCCTTTTCTTCATTCTGAAGTACTTCCAGACGTTGTCCTTTGATATTAAATATCTCTATGGTTATCTGCTGAGTTTCCGAGACTTCATAGCTGATATGCGTTTCGGGATTAAAGGGATTGGGATAGATACTTGTCAAACCCGTTTCAGCAATGATCTCATTATCACTGTCATCTACTGTAATGATATTCACGATAGCCGAAGCACCGTCACTATATACTGCCTGTACTCCGAAGTCATATTCGCTGCCCGGCAATTCAAACATATACACGCAGTTATCAGGAACCTGCAGAGTATCGAAGGGACAATTTCCAAAATATATCTGATAGCCCAGAAGATCAAATTCATCGGCGTCCTCCACTGCATTTGGTGCAAGCCAACTGAACCTGATCAAACCTAAACCAGGATAGATATGATATTCGAGGTCAAGAGGCTCATCATCCCAGTATTCCAGAATAACACTGTCTGTTGAGTTATTATAGCCATCACTGATCTCGAGGTAGAATGTCACTTCCTCCATATAATCTATTGAAGGTAATGTCACGGACGCCAGGGCACAATCAGAATTGATTATCTCCAGTTCACTGTTACTGCTCCATTGATAACTCAATCCAGTTCCCAGCGGATCAAGACTTCCGCTGCCATCCAATATGACGATCTCGTCATCACGGGCATAAAGGTCTTCTCCACAATCGGCAACAGGTTCGCAATAAACCTCAGCCATGATCGTATCTGAGGAAACCAGTCTCTGCCATTCATCTTCCACGTAAACGGTTACCGTCTCAGACCCTTGCCAGCCCGGCTCAGCTTCCAGATGAAGATTGGGATAGCAGATCGAAGCCGTGATATGCCCGTTTCCCTCTGCAGACAGAAACAGCATGTCGCCCTCAACATCACTGATATACTGGACTATATCTATCTCAAAACTGCCGATATTATTGAAACTTAATGACGCGGGCAAGTCTATTACTGGAGCATCATTCACCGCTGTCACTCCGATCAGAATATAATCGAAATAGCTTTCTCCTCCCGCAGTTTCCACATCAATCCGCACCTCGTCATATCCACTCCAGTTTTCCTCCGGCTGCCAGCTTATCAAGCTGCCTGTGATCACGCTGCTCAGGTGATCTTCACAACTGCCGGAAAATGTTCCGTTCATATATTCACTCAGATCAAGATTTACAGCTATATCTTCCTCAGTCTGCAAATACGAAGGCAGATCAAAAAAATACTCCTCAGCACCTGTCTCAAAAATACCTATATCACGGTTTTTACCGATGATCTCGTCCTCCGGAATGAAATAAGCTCCCGATCCCCACCATACGCAGGCATTGATACCGCTGTCTATTCCAGGAGAATTCTCCACCAGATGAAAATCACTATTCATTGCATCTGCAAACATCGGGTCTTCATCCAGATTACCCTCTCCCCAGAAATAATCAGTTCCGCCACTGCAAATTATTCCCTCTTCGCCGTTTTCAATGATACTGTGATAGATCTGTAAGTCAAGGGGACATACAAGCATGAATTCACTTCCTTCATTATCCCAGAATATGGAATTCACAATTCTGTGTCTGCCATAGTCATTAATGCAAAGACCACCATTTACCGTTGATTGATTATTGTAAATAATACTGTTAATGATAAGACAATCAGCTTTACCAATCCATACACCAGCACCTTCGGAGGATATATTATCATGAATAAAAACTCTATTCAAGACAATATTACAATTCAAACCGATACCTATTCCACCGCATCCACTTCCTGCCGAATTCCCGGATATTTCACAATCCTCAACTAAAAAATCCCCAGAGACTAATGACAGACCTCCACAACCAGCTTCATCACCCCAGATATTTTCTGCATTTGATGAATTACCCTCAATCAGACAATTCCTGATTATTATTTCTCCCTCACTTGATATACCCATTCCCCCTAAACGACTAAAACTACTTTCCACCGAATTTCCAATTATCTGACAACCATTTATCTCAATATCATCACACATATAAATGCTTAATCCACCACTGCTGGCACTTTGTGGGGCAATTACCTGATTATTCTCTATTGTGCAGTTAATCATGGTTATATCACCACAACTGGAAAAACTCCCGCCTCCATTTTTGGCATGTGTATTCCCTGTTGAATTATTTTCCGATACTCTAACATCTTCCATTAATACATTATATCTGTCTATTATACAAAATCCTCCTCCATAACTGCTAGAAGCTATAGATTGATTATTTGTGATCTCTACATTTCTGATGATCAGATTACGATAGCCCTGGAGATAAAAATCTCCATCAGCATATAGACCTCCTCCATCGGAAGTATATATAAATTCGGCAATATTATCCCTGATTCGAAGGTTTTCCAGCTTCGCACCGCTATGATATAACCTGATTCCACCTCCCCTGGAGTTATAACCGTTCCTGATCACAAATCCGCAAAGATAACTCAACGTATCCTCTCCGCTCTCAATCCGTACAACAGAATCATTTCCTCCACCATCAATGACAGTAGCCTCTATATCAGCTTCATCTCCAGTAATCAGGAAATGAGAAGCAATCGTAATTGCCTTGCCCATAAAATTGATATTCTCATAATACACTCCAGGAGCAACCAGAACTGTGTCGCCCACTTCTGCAGCAAATATTCCCGACTGGATACTGTTCATCCCGCTGCCTGGATCAGGAATGTTGATCAATGTACACGATAAGTTGATTGCTATTATATTTATTAGGATAAAAATCAGTATCTTAGCCATATTCATCTACTCAAATATAATTAATCAAATAACCGAAAAAAATAATAAATACATAATAGATACTCCGATAAATCCTTTTATACTAATTACTCTCTCTGGAGACAATATGGATATTTGCTAAAATAGTTGTCAATATTTTTTTTATATTTTGTTTACTATTATTATTATTTATGAAATGCTTACTGCTATTAATATCAACAAGATTACTATTATTCATTATATCATACTATCAACAGCAGCGAATCATAATTATATCGGGTAGTTTATGTCTTTCAGTCCCCAATATTTTCAATATGAAAAGTCTATTTATGAATTAGCGATCAATATGATTGATTGAAATTATCTTCGAATATCATTGAAAACATGCATTCCCGATAACCATAACGAAGACGCTGGAGGTTAGACTGTGCGACTATGAGACTGAGAGAAAGATTGAAGGTTAGAAGGTTTGAGGGAATGAGGATTGAAATTGAGAAATTGTGAAAGTGAGAAATGGAGAAATGAGATTAAGTGAGAAGTGAGAAGAAAAAATTCACTTAAAAAGTAAAATATGGGGTATGTATTTGCTAAAAAGTGCAAAAACGTAACCGGTAGGGGTTAAAGTTATATGAATTATATAAAT
>CAZAHZ010000192.1:0-6696 GCA_964485055.1 uncultured Candidatus Cloacimonadota bacterium | reverse complement strand
ATTTTAAGTCCTTAGTTATCAATTACTTATGTTTAAAGTGCGAAAGTCAGGTTAACACTAATGATATAAAAGCTTATTATGAAATCCAGCGACAACGGGGAGTCCGGTTTTTGACAAATGATGTACAGGAATATGAGAATTACAGTTTTATCCAGACTGAGCCATCGGAATACACAGGAATTTCGATCGGATTGATCAACTGGAAGAATGAAAAAGGTAAATATGATGGCAGCGGGAGACAAGACTTGAACTGGCATTTTATCAAACCGGAGAAAGCATATCTCAACAACATCGGCTACCTTGATCATGCAGCAACGCGAGTCCGGGCAGAAGACCGGGATCCTGCAATAATAGAATTCATGGAATTAACTGATTATAATTTTGATTTTGCCATCTATGTGAAAGACCTGAATTCCATAACAAACGTAGCGCGTTTATCCAGCAAAGATTTTGCAATGGTCTTCACTTCCGGGATAAAGCCGTTCACTGATTTAGAGGAATCGGGACCTACGGAGAAATTCATCTATAATTACGGTACCCGAACTCATCACCTGGCTTTTGTCACTGCTGAAATTGAAGACACTTATGAACAACTCCACAGAGACGGGCTGGAATATCTGGTAGAACTAGTGGGATCACCTGATGATGGATTGAAGCAGACATTTACAGTTGCCTCGCCCAATACGCTTCTGGTTAATGAGTATATACATCGTTATGGGGATTTCACGGGCTTCTTCACACGGCGAAATGTTACGGTGCTGACAGACTCTACAAATAAACAATAAAGGCAAAATTTCAAGCTGATCAACAATTATTCAATACAGGAAAATATATTACTTGACAGTTATTTAACATAAAATAGTTACTTACACCAGACAAAATGATATTAATAGAATTATATAAAGGATATTGTGAACACGAACTATGAAATAGAGGTGGATGATGAAAAAGATGTTATTCCTTTTATTTATTGTCATTTTGGCTATGACCTTAAAGGCAGAATGGATTACCGTTACCCAGGATAACGAAAGTGAATTGGTTACTTTCCAGCAGACAAGAGTGGCAGAGATCGAGTTAACTTTTCATTTGGACGGATATGAACAGGAAAATTTAATTTATAACAATATCGAATATAAAAAATTAAGTCACCCAGAGTCGGGCAGTCTTTGTGAGGAAGGAAAACCTGACCTGCCAATATTCACAAAGGTAATTGCCATACCAGTTCAGGGAGACGTCAATCAGGAAATATTATCATATCAGAGCAGGCTGATCAATGACGTTGTCATTTATCCCTGTGAAATATTAAATCAGGAAAGCGAGTCTCAGGAACAATTTATAATTGATGAAAATTATTACCGCAACGGGGGAATATTCCCGTCAGAATTTATCCGAGTTGGTGAACCAGCTATTATGCGGGATATGAGAGTTTTACCAATAACCTTTTGCCCGTTCAGATATAATGCCGAGACAAAGAATCTGGAATTATATACAGAAATCAGCATCAGGATCAATATATCGGAAAGTGGCGGGAGAAACTGTAAACAGCGTAATGGTGCCATATCGCGAAGCTTTGAGCCAATGTATAAAGCTGAAATCCTTAATTATGCGGAAAATATGACGCGGGAGGATTATCAACTCCCAACTATTTTGTTTATCGCACCGGATGATGCCGACGTGCTGGAAAACCTGGTATATCTAACGGACTGGAAACGTCAGAAGGGCTTTGAAGTAGGGGTTGTCACCACGGCAGAAGCCGGTGAAACTGCAGCCTCAATCAAGGACTATATCCAGAATGCCTATGATACGTGGGATAATCCGCCTGGATATATTTGCCTGGTGGGTGATGCTGATGGCAATTATGCCATACCAACCTGGTTTGCAAGTGCTGGTTATGGAGAAGGCGATCATCCCTATGGTCAATTGGAGGGTGATGATCAGTTGCTGGATGCAAATCTGGGCAGACTATCCTTTAATTCAATATTAACTCTACAGGTGCTGATCACAAAAATACTGAACTATGAGAAGACTCCTTATACAGGTGATACAGAGTGGTTTCAGAAAGCTTTACTGATAGGAGACCCAATGCATTCCGGTTATTCCACGGTTTTCACTATGCTTGGGATCAAAGAAATGATGCTGACCTATCCCGACAACTGGGACGGTGATGAAGATTTTTATGAAGTGTATTCATCACCTTTTCCTTCCCAGATCGTGAACGCTGTAAATGCTGGAGTTCTCTATATGTTCTACCGTGGTTATTTGGGTACCAGCAACTGGTCTCCAGGACAGGAAAATAACGGTTTTATGCTGCCTTTTGCGTCACTGATTACCTGTGGAACCGGTAGTTTTGCAAATGGTGGCTGCCCAGCAGAAACATTCACGCGTATGGGAACAATTACGAATCCTGCCGGAGCGATCGGGGCAGTAGGGCAAGCAACTGCCGGAAATCATACCTGTTTTAATAATGCACTCTCTCTGGGAATTGCCTCAGGTATCTTCCAGCATAATATATATTCAATGGGTGGAGCACTCACTATGGGCAAATATTATATGTGGAGTTTGTATCCGCAGAATCCTGGTAATTTCATAAGCCAGTATCTGCATTATAATTCTCTGATGGGTGACCCTTCACTGGAGTTATGGACTGGTGTACCACAAGAACTTTTTGTGAGTTATAATGATCATATTGCCACAGGAGAAAACTGGTTTCAAGTCAGCGTACTGGATTCTGTGAATGTCTATGCTGAAAATGCCTGGGTGACATTGACCAGCACTTCACCTGAGGAATTTGCAGTCAGTGCTGTCTGTGATGTGTATGGTCAGGTTTTATTACCGGTAACCAATCTGCCTGTGGGAGAATATAATTTAACTGTAAGCAAACATGACCACATTCCCTTTATGGCATCTATCTCCGTAGTACAACCTGAACAGTATGTGGATATTTCGGATATTCAATACATCGAAATCAGCGGTAATGGTGACGGTGTTCTCAATCCGGGAGAGATAGTTGACCTTGATATCACGCTTGAAAATTACGGGAATTTACCGGTGTCCGGAGCTGTTGCCACAATGACCAGCGAAAGCAATCTGGTTACTATCACTAATGCAGTTGTGGATTTTGGTGATATTGATCCCAATGCCACTGCAAATCCTCCTGATAACTTCCGGATCGAGATAAATCCGGCTGCCCTTGATGGAGTTGAGCCTGTCCTGAATCTTAGCATTACCGATAATGATGGTCATGAATGGACAACCTGGCATATTCCAGTTATCACTGCTGCCAATCTCTGGATCAGTGATGTTATCATTGAGGGTGACCATATTCTCGATCCCGGAGAAACTGAGCAGATCTACATTGAATTGACTAATACAGGTTTTCTGGCAACTGATGATATTTCGGGAATGCTTTTCTGTGCGGATCATCGCCTTACTGTCTTAGACAGTCTGGGTGAATTTGGCTCGATTGAACCTGGAGAAATTGCAGCTAACATTGCAGACAGGTTTACTCTGCAAGCCAGTGAAAACATATATCCGGGTACCCAGATAAATTTTCAACTTCAATTAACATCCGAATCCGGCTATGATGATCTTGTGTCGTTCTCCATTCCAGTAGGTATAGCAGAAGTGACTGATCCCTGTGGACCTGATGCTTATGGATACTGGGCTTTTGATGATGAAGACGAAGGATATGAAAATTGTCCTGCTTTTGAATGGCTCGAAATAGACCCTGTTTATGGCGGAGAAGGTGAATATCTGAGTATTCAGGCTGGTGCAGGAACGGGTGCTGTGCAGGTTATAGACCTGCCTGAAAGCTTCAGTTTCAGTTTTTATGGCGTAGAATATGAGCAGATCACTGTTTGCTCCAATGGCTGGATTGCTCCTGGAATTCACGAAGCAGCTTCTTTTATGAACTGGTATATACCCAGTCCTCAAGGTCCCAGTCCCATGATTGCCGTATTCTGGGATGACCTGAATACAATTATTGGTGAGGTTTGCTATCTTTATGATCAGGATAACCATCTATTGATCGTCGAATGGTCTCGCATTAAAAATGGTGATACAGACTCGGAAGAGACATTTGAAGTGATCTTATATGATGCGGAATACCAGCCCACGATTACTGGAGACTCAAAGATAAAAATGCAGTATCTGGTAGTAAATAACGATAATGCAGGCTCTTATCCAAGTAATCACGGGCAATATTGCGCGGCAGGGCTGGAAAACAGTGATTCCACTATTGGCCTGCTATACACCTTCAATAATGAATATCCACCTGCCAATAAACCACTGGAAAATGAAACTGCAATATCTTTTTCATCCGAACAATACCATGAAACACCAATATTATTTATTTCCAATTTTTATATCAGTGCTGGAGATGATGAATATATCGAAAGTGGAGAAACAGTCTATCTCAATATTGAATTTGAGAATTACGGACTGACGGCTGCTGAAAATATTAATCTTGAAATTTCCTTATCTGATCCTTATATAGAGATATTAAACAGCACTTCTGAGCTGGCAGATATTCTTCCCGGAGAATCTGCCTGGACTGAAAGTCCAGTCTCTTTTTCCGTATCTGAGGCAGTTCCGGATTTTTATAATTTCATTATCGCTGTGAATATAGAAAGTGGTGAATATTGCTGGAACAGAAACATTCAACTCACTGCCTATCTGCCCAATATTTTCAGTGTTGACCAGGATAGTATTCACGTGCAAATGAACCTTAACCAGACGGAAAGTCGGACATTTGAGCTGACCAATATTGGAGATGAAACTGTGGAATTCTTTGTGAGAACGGATGAGATTACTCCTTCTCAGCGTGATCTGACAGGCTCCTGTGTTACTTGTAATACAACTGATTTTATGCCGGGACAGACCACGAACTGGACTTTTACGATTTTTAACCGTTCTGAAGATGATGAATGGATAACTGATGTCTGGATTGTTTTTCCACCGGGAGTTACTCTGAATTATGCCACGGATGGTTTTGGTGGCAGTGGGGGATTACTGGTCTGGGATGGTGCAACAGGTACAGAGCAGATAGTTAACTGGCATGGTGTCAGTCCCAATGGATTTGGAGTACTGCATGATTCTGAAATTGCCCTGATCAACGCAAATGTAACGTTAGGTTCGGAATTTGCCGGAGATATTAACCTTTTCTGGCAGCTTGATGGAGATTTTTATGGAATGGAGCCACATACAATTACTGGACAGATGACATTTCTATACCCTTTACGCTGGATAACTCTTGATACTTCTTATGGAATACTGGAACCCGGTGAAAGCAGCATCATAACTATTAATCTGGACAGCAGTGATATTGAAGCCGGATTACACCATGCCCTGATAGACATCACCAGCCATAGCTGGGATTGCCGGAAGATACATGTTACTATGGAGGCTCTTACCGGCAACGACGACAATAACCAGTTACCAAACCACACTGCTCTTCTGGGCAATTATCCTAATCCCTTTAATCCCAGCACGGCTATCTCTTTTCAGATTCCAGAAGCCAGTTTTGTGGAATTAACTATTTATAATATCAGGGGACAGGCAGTGCGAAAACTGGCAGATCAATATCTGGAAGCCGGTAAACACATTCTTAACTGGGATGGCTGCGATGATCAGGGAAATCTGCTAAGTAGCGGGATTTACCTCTACAAACTGAAAACCGGCGAAGACATCCTCAATGCCAAAATGATGCTGATCAAGTAAATCCCGCTAACTAAATGATCGGGAACTTAAATGTATTTATAAAATATCAGGTGTTATTCATATTTCAGGCTATTCACGGGATTAGTTCTTGCAGCTTTCCATGTCTGCCAGCTAACTGTGATCCAGGAAATCAATAAAGCTCCCAATGCTGCCAGAACAAAATTCAATGCCTGCGGCTTAACCCGAAAAGCAAAATTCTGTAGCCAGTTATTCATCACATACCAGGCAAGCGGAGCTGCCATTGCCAGGTTTGCCGGTAGAAATCCCAGTGATGATGTCCCAAAATACAACCGCGAAAGCAGCAAATCTCTGCTTTCACAATAACGCTGATTCAATTCCTCAAAATTGATCACAGCGGAACATAAAAACGTGATAAGATAAGACACAAAAATAAACACCATTTTTTTTCTTCATAATTTGCTCCTTGGTTAAATTTAGGATTTATACATTCCCAAAAATGAGTTCAATTCAATAGCTGTCATATAAATTTTTCGCCCTTTATTTCTCTCTTCTCAGTAGCCCTTTTTTTGAAAGGGTAGTAATCCCGCAATCTTTCGGTAAATTTTTGGCAAAATTGCAGGTAGTTCCTGGCAGAGACGGGGAACCAGAAGAGAAAATGAGTTGTTAAGTATTTTCAGGGTGTCACGTACTATATTATTTTATTAACCTTGATATCAATATTATTATGGATATTACTGTTTCATACTCTTGTAACCCACAGAGGAGTCACTCTGGAGTCACAGTGAGATTGAGGAAGACAGAAAATTGAAGTAAAGGATTTATTTGCTTGTAATTATGGCTAAATGACCTCTGAAAATGGGGAATTATGTTTTTTGGAACAAGATGACAGGATTTTTTTGAGATAAATAATAGAAATATTTCTGGTGAACAGTGGTTATATCTGGTTGTCGGGGAATGGATGGACACAACTTAATAAAAGATTTTTTAACCACGGAAAACACAGAAGGCACGGAAGAA
>CAZAHZ010000191.1:0-6740 GCA_964485055.1 uncultured Candidatus Cloacimonadota bacterium | reverse complement strand
AAGGTGGAACAGGCAGCCTGGGAATTTGTGAAGTGGTTCACTTCCGCGCCAATTACTGCCAAGTGGAGTGAATACACATATTATATGCCGGTTCGCAGAAGTGCATTCCAGCAGGAAAATCTCAAGAAAAGACTGCTTTCTAATCCTGAGATTAAATCTGTGTATGACCAGCTTGAGTATTCTGATTTTGAACCCCAGATCTCTGAGTGGTTTGAAACCCGTAAGTATCTGGAAGACCAGGTGATCGAAAAAGTGATGCGTGGAACCAGTAAACCAAAAGCAGCACTTGACAAAGCAGCCCAAAAATTAAAAGAGATGTTGGCAGATAAGAAAAATTAATTAACCCACGAATTAGGAGGTGAGGAATGTTTGATCATAAGAGGATTAGACATTCGAGCTTAACCGGATGTTGAGCAAGTTTAAGAAGAATAATAAATTTATGGAGATTTTATGAATATAAATATTAAATTCCCCGATGGGAATATCAAGGAATACTCACAAGGTATTTCTCCTTTGGAGATTGCCGAAGGGATTTCCAGCGGTCTTGCTCAACAGACCATTGCAGCTCGTGTCAATCACCGGCTGGTTGATATCAATCAGCCCATAAGCGAAGATGCTGATCTGGAATTACTCAAATTTGACAGCGATGCCGGTCAGGAAGTGTACTGGCATTCTACTGCTCATCTGATGGCTCAGGCAGTTAAACAGTTGTTTCCGGAGGTCAAAGTCACGATTGGTCCAGCCATAGAGAGTGGCTTTTATTATGATTTTGATAAAGAAGTGCCTTTCACAGATGAAGACCTGCTTAAAATAGAACAGCGGATGATTGAACTCGCTGAGCAAAATCTGGAATATAAACGCAGTGAAGTATCTCGTGAGCAGGCGATGAAATTGTTCCGAGAGATGGGGGAGACCTATAAACTTGAGATACTGGCAAATATCCCGGAAAATGATACAATTTCCATCTATCAGCAGGGAGATTTTGTCGATCTTTGCCGCGGTCCTCATATCATTCATACCGGCAAGATCAAATCTATCAAATTACTCAAAACTTCGGGTGCATACTGGCGGGGAGACAGTCGGAATAAGATGCTGCAACGTATCTATGGCATTAGTTTCCCAAACAGTAAATTGCTCAAAAAATATCTTCATGATCTGGAAGAAGCCAAAAAACGTGATCACCGCCGTATCGGAATTGATCTTGATCTCTATTCTATCAGCGATGATATAGGTCCCGGTCTGGTGCTCTGGCATCCTAATGGAGCCATGATCAGGAATATCATTGAGGATTTCTGGCGAAAGGAACATCTGAAAGCCGGGTATAAGCTGGTTTACACTCCTCATATTGGCAAAAGCCAGCTCTGGGAGACCAGCGGACATCTGGGCTTTTATAATGAAAGCATGTATGCCCCCATTGATGTGGAAGGGCAGGCATATTACCTGAAACCCATGAATTGCCCCTTCCATCTTGCCATTTATAATTCACAAAAACGCAGCTACCGCGAATTGCCTCTGCGACTGGCGGAACTGGGAACTGTATATCGTTATGAAAAATCCGGAGCTTTGCATGGTCTGATGCGAGTCCGCGGATTTACTCAGGATGATGCTCATCTCATTTGCACGGAAGACCAAGTTGAGCCGGAAGTTGAAAAATTGATCAAGTTCTCTTTTATGATGCTGAATTCCTTCGGTTTTGAGAACTACCAGGTTTATCTGAGCACAAAACCGGAAAAAGCCGTTGGAGATGATAAAGATTGGGAGCTTGCCACTGCCTCTCTCAGGAAAGCCCTGCTCAATCAGAATATCAATTTTAGCGTTGATGAGGGTGGAGGTGCTTTCTATGGTCCCAAGATCGATATCAAGATCAAGGATGCACTCAACCGCAGTTGGCAATGTACGACTCTTCAGTTTGATTTCAACCTGCCAGCCAGGTTCGATATGGAATATACTGGTTCGGATAATGCTCCGCATCGTCCATTTGTTCTTCACCGTGCTCTTCTGGGTTCTGTGGAACGCTTTTTTGGGACTTTGATCGAGTATTATGCGGGGAATTTCCCGCTCTGGTTATGCCCGATCCAGGTCAAAATTCTACCGATCTCTGATAACTTTATCGAATATGCCCAAAAGCTGGAAACTGAATTGCTCCAGCATGAGATCAGAGCGGAAGTTGATCATAAGAACGAAAAGATCGGCTTTAAGATCAGAGCTGCGGAATTGCAGAAGATACCATATATGTTCATTGTCGGAGCTAAGGAAGTTGAGAATAATGAAGTGTCTATCAGGCGTCATACAGAAGGTGATCTCGGTTCCTTCAGTATTGAGGATGCGATAAAGCTACTGCAAGTGGAATTGCAGAAAAAATAATACTTAAAATTATTGCTGACCCGGGTGTTTTCCCGGGTCAGCACTTTGAGAGCAATATGGATATAAAAGAAACTATCATTCAGGAATTACGACAGGAAGCGCATGCTATCGAGCTTGCTGCCGGGAAGATTGGCGTCGAGGTCGAACAGGCGGTTGAGCTGATCTTTAACTGCAAGGGCAAGATCGTTGTTACCGGCATGGGCAAAACAGGTATTATCAGTAGAAAAATTGCTGCCACTCTGGCAAGCACGGGCACAACAGCTATCTATCTGCATCCCGCTGAGGGTATTCACGGTGACCTGGGAATGGTGCAGGAAGGTGATATTGTTATTGCCATTTCCTATAGCGGAAATACCAGAGAAGTTATCCAGATCATTCCCTATCTTCATTTTCACAAAATCCCAATTATCGCTATCACCGGAAATATGGACTCGGAATTATCAAAAAACGCAAAAGTGGTGCTCAATGGTTCTGTCCCACCAGGCTGTGAACCATTTGGTCTTGTGCCAACCTGCAGTACCACAGTTGCCCTGGCTTTGGGTGATGCTCTTGCTGTCGCTTTATTAAGAAAACGTAATTTCAGGGAAGAAGATTTTGCCAGGTTTCATCCCGGCGGTACGATCGGAAGAAAATTACTCATGAGAGTTATTGACCTTATGCACACTGGAAATGAAATCCCCATTGTAAATGATAATGCCGGTTTGGACGTTGTAGTATTGGAAATGACAGGTAAAAAACTGGGCTGCACCTGCGTGGTAGATGCTCAGGGCAGGCTTTGCGGAATAGTAACAGATGGCGACCTCAGGAGATTGATCAGTCAAGGCGTAAAAAGACTAAAACAGCCAGCCAGCCAATTTATGACAATCAATCCTCAAACCGTTGCTTCTGATGTTCTGGCGGTAGATGCCCTTAACATTATGGAAGAAAAAAAAATAACCATGTTACCAGTAATTGATCAAGAAATGCTCCCTATTGGTATCCTCCACATGCACGACCTCATCCAGGCAGGAGTAGTCGGCTAACTGCTCACTACTCACTACACACTGTCCAGTCCTAAAATAGTGGACTCTAATATTTTTTTCATTCTTAATTTCATTTTCATGATTTAAAAGCAATCGTTAAATCATTTGTCTCTTAAAACCACTAAACTCTCCGCAAATGCTTCCCGTCACCCGCTTAAAACAATAGGGTAGTCATTGTCCACCCTATTTATATCTATCTTTGTCTAGCACAGTTCATCTCAAGAAGTACAATATATCAATTCAGCTTCCCTCGATATTTCATTCTTGATTTTAGTCTTCGTTACTTTGTCTTTTTTAAAGATCATCTTAGGTATCAGATAAAGTATTATCATAACTAAAAACAACATAGATGATAATGGATGACTGTAAAATAAATACTTCATCGATCTCCATTTGATCTTTTCTTCATATTTCAAAAACACTATCCGCTTTTCCGAATCGTTGCACTTATTAATAGCTATAGTGCATTCACTTCCAAAATCAATATCCAATTTCTTAATCTCTTTCCGGTTTAAAAACCACGCAATCATAACTCCCAAAAACGATACAGTATCATTTGTCTTTACAGAACAATTAATTAAATTATTTAGCGCTTTCGTTTGGGGCTTATAGCTATTGCCATATTTTTCATCAATTTCGTTACTCAACAGCATCATTTTAATTCGATATCTGTCCATTATTGCCTTTTTGACCATGCCGTATAAAACCATCATTACCGCTAATTGCAGTAATAATAATATTGCCTCGTATGCCATTTTTCCTCCATTTTATGCCTTAATGGCTATTAATGCTTCCTTTAGTATCTTCACATCTCTCTTCTTTATTAAAAACAATATAAACATAAATAAAGTTATCACATGCGATATCATATCCTTAAGCTTTATCTTTTCAAATATCTTTACTGTAATCTCCGCAATTGTTGTCTGGCCAGCAAGCTTGCCCATTATTAAGAATGTCATATAAAAGATAAAGCAATACGCTACATACTTAATAAGAACTTGAAGAGTCTGCGTATTATTATGATTAACTTGCATTTTATAAGCAAATAATTCCTTGCAATTCAACTTACTATTCTTCACTCTCCTCTCCCATACTTCTTTCTCTCACTCTATAATCTCTAACTTATGATAATCTAATTTATCCTTAAATTGTTGTCAACTCTTTCTTTCACTGTTTTGTTGTCAAATAAAATATTACTATTACAACCATAAACCCACTGCATCTAATATTTTCATCTATTTCACTCAATTTATAAAACCTAGTATACGCATAATACCTACCCCGTCCATTTAGGCGACTCCATCCACTTAGTCTGTCGCTACTCACTATTCACTAAATAATCAACAATCCTTCTCTCATACCGTACATTACTCAAAAATTCCTTAACCTCTAGATGTGCCGGATGATCCTGATATTTTTCCAGTGCTGATCTATCATCAAAAAGTATCACAAGGACAAGATCGCTCTTATTTGTGCCATCCACCAAATTTATACCTACTTTAATATCCTGAATTCCATCTATCTTTTCCCCCATCTTCAACAGCATTGACTGGGCAGTTATCAGGTTTTGATTCCTGCTGCCTTCTTTGGTAAATTCCAGAAATTTCCATAGTACTATATGTCTAATCATCATAGCCTCAGTTTATAAATTCTACCACTCTCTTTTCGATACTGATCTTATTCATAAAGTCATTTACCTTTTTAACCTGCGGATGCTCATTAAATAATTCAATACCTTCCCAGGACGTTAATTCCAGCAGAACAGAGAAATCACAGCTCCAGTCCGCTCTATTCTCATTTATGCCCGTCTCTAGTTTAACTATCTGAGGTATCACATCCCCCACTTTGTCAAAAGCCTCCGCTGCCCACTGCTGGTTTGTCGCCAGATAATTCCCGCAAGCTTCCGGACGCAATCTATACAATACTATCCTGATTATCATTCCTATCTCCTTTCAAAAAGGTTGCACTTTATCATCAAAGTCAGCCAATACTTTTTCTATACATCCCTTAATAAAAAATATGCAGAATAAAACTTATTCCTCCCCATTCTTCAACTCATCCTCTAAATCTTTAAAAGCTTTGGATGTCTTGAATTGATTATATAATTCCTCTTCTCTTTTACTATCGAGAAAAGACTGATATCTTGGAACCTGAATCTGCATGACCAAATTCTGTTTCTTTTTCTCTCCTGTAAAATCAAGCTTAACTGGATAAAATCCATGAAATTCATTCTCTGACATTATCTTCAGCATTGTTTCAGGAAGCTTAATACCTTGTTCTATAGACAATTCATTGGTATATAAGTGGATTATAGAGCTTACACCGGAAGCAAAACATCTCCAATAAGCTGAATTCAAACTCGACGCAGTTCCATCCAATAAAGCGATACTTCTTTCTGCTATATAATTTTTATCATCAAGTTCATTTGTCAAATACCATTCAGGATATGAACTATCCCCTGATTTACTATTATAGTATTTCTTATTGACCGAGTCTGATTTATATTCAGATCTGAAACTGATCGCAGGTATATCTGATATCAATCTCAATTCCCAGTCCAACTCCCCATAATTCTCACTCTCTACTTCTTGAATATAATATTCTAATTCAATTTCACTCAGGAGATTTATCTCTACTTCACTTTCGTCCATTTTAGCTAACACTAATACTACTCCTCCCGGTAGAACAAACTTGTCTGTAACTTCAATAAATGATTCAGGCAATAGTTTTGCCGATAATCTGGTTGTTATACTAAAATTTTTCACTAATTCATTTTTTTCTTCATATTCATATTTCTTTATCATACTGCTGCACTCTGTCTTATAAAAAAAAGACAATGCCACTCTTGCTCTATCAACTGCCTGCAAATATGCATCTATCTCAGAATCGTGACCACTGTCCGATATACCTATTCCATATACACAATTTTGGTTCATGGGCAGTTCATAAAACCATTCCGGCAATTCTACCGGCTTCCTGTCTGCCCATAGTATTCCTGTGCCGAATAAAATTATTAATACTAATACACATAATACCTTGGACTTACCACTAAAACGAATATCAGTGATTTTTTTCACATTTCCCCCTAACAAAATTTTTCTTTGATTTCTGTTCTCATTATTTCTAAACACATTTTTATGAAACAAAATTATTCCTGCAAGAAAAAAAATGAATATTCGCTATATTTTATATCAATCTTAACGTATTTAACTGACATCCCCCCGAAATTAACAGAATTTCTGCTGTAAGTGGACTTGCACCGCCAGTGTAATCACGGGTGGGGCGAGGATACGACCACTGGTAACTAGTGTCATGTCATTGATCAATTGTCGGATAAAGTCTTTTAAGCTTTAT
>CAZAHZ010000190.1:0-6810 GCA_964485055.1 uncultured Candidatus Cloacimonadota bacterium | reverse complement strand
ACTTAGTAATCTAAAATTGCATTTTTAGCTTTTTTTTGGTGAAAGATGGGTTAGCAGAGATGCGGGAAAATATATATCAATAAGACTTAAATATGAGGAAAGCCCTGAACCTGACCATCCCTTGTCGGGGTTAATTGAAGATCAGTGGGAAAAGAATGACTATGATCAAAGCCCAGGTACCATAGAGGGGCAGATAGCCGGCAATATTGAGACTGATTGTTTCTGGTTCACGTTTGCCGGCAAAGACGTGCATCAGGTCAAGCCCTATTTTGATCAGATTAGCGAAAACCAGTAGATTCATGCCAATTACTGCCAGACGGTTAGGCGTGATCCCAAAACTGATGAGACGATAAATAATGGCTGAAAGGGCAATCATATTCAGCGAACAGGAAAGCAGGGTCAATAAATATAAGATCAGATAGTGATATTTGAATTTATTCTGTTCAGGAAAATTACTGAGCGAAAAGAGAATGACTACCAGCACACTGAAAAGTACAAGATTGAATACTATCAGAAAATCGCGTTCACCAAAAATATTCTTTCCTGCCTGAATTATCGTGATCAGGTATATAACCAGAACTATCAGTACTACGGGATTGAATATCCTGGCAATAAGCGGGACAAGTTTGTTTTCCAGAGCAGGAATTCGCTCTATCGCAAAAACAGCGATCAAAGGCGATATGACACCAGCTATTTTTATCATATCAAGCATCAGCACATCGTCAAATTTTATACTTAGGGATTCAAACAAAACGACTGTAATGCCCAAAATGATAAACCAGCAGATCATTATCAGACCACTGAATACGACCAGATCACCATTAAACCGAAGAAATTTGACCCAGGATCGACGATTGACCTTTGCAGGCACATTCATTGCGAGACCATACAGGAACCAGCATACTATCGGAGCATGGATCAGAGCTAAATTGAGGGTTTGATTGCCCTCGACACTCGGCATCGTTTTCAAATGAAGGGCAAGGATCATAAATGCCAGGGTAAATCCTAACCAGAGATTGAGTTCTTTTGTGCCTTTTCTTAATAGTTCATAAAGAGTTATCCCCAGAAAAATGATTATCCCAAAGTTCCTGATCTCATACATTTCCCGGATGGAATCGCTGAAATTAAATAAATGGGGAAGTCTAACCAGAAATGTGACCAGGATTATACATAGAAGAAGCCATAAAAAATTTCGTTTCCCAAAACTGAATTTATAAATCTGATTTTCCTGGAATTGAAGTCTGATTTGCCAGTAGCGGATCAGGTCAGTAGGCTCCAGGTCACTAATAATATTTCTGAAAGCCTGGCGGAATTTCTGTTTGTCTTTTTGATAAAGTTCTTCCAGCTTCTGGGGATCTGTGAGGGCAGTTTTAATATTGTTTTCCACAATAAATTTTCCTCCCGATACAAAAGCAGCAGGATAATATTTCTTTATCCTGCTGCGCATTTTTAACTTATATATCTATCGGTTCAATTTAATCACGCTTATGGTTCAATATAAACCTTATCCATGTCAACATGATCGCTTTGGTATAAGTACCAGTCCAGAAAGTCAAATCCTCCACTTTCTGCCCAGTCAGCAAATTGATAATAAACATCAATTATACTGTTCCTTTCGGCAGGATAATGCCAACTTTCGGGCATATTTAAAGCCCAAGGCAAATTTGTATCTGATAGATAATAATTATTTGGTGGATCAGAATAGTCATCTCCAGTTTTAAAGAGCAGAGAATCGGCTCTGCTGGTAGGTTGGTGATTTATAAGGTGAATTTCATGAGAAACATCTCCCTGCTGGATCATAAAAAGGTTAAAAGGAAGAAGGAAATCTAATTCAGTTAAATCCACATGATTGGCTAATGTCAGATTACAGAAGAATACTACTGGCTGGTGATAAGGCAGGTCCATATTAGTATTAAATGCAGCCGGAACAGACTGTCCGGTCAAAGAGGTGGTATTGCTGAAAAGATCGAGAATTGTATAGTTATCTTCTACCAGAACAGGTGTAATGTTTCCGCTGTTATCCGTGATAGTCACCTCGCCGTAATCGAAGGGGAACTCTATGGAAAAGCCATTATTATAGCTGGCTCCGGCAGCCCTGAGTTTTCCTAAAACATTAATATCTTTCATCAATCCCTGGGCATTTGTGACGATTAGATAGCGATAATCTATGACCATATCATTCATATCATAATCACCATAAGTGGGCCAAAGGTCTTCAAAGACAATAGTAGCATAATTTTCTGAAGGGAAATAGAGATTAAAAGCTCGATCGTAATCATGCGGGTATTCGTCTACTGGATCACTGACACCATCTTTATCAGTATCAGGCGGAATATCTAAAAGAGGGACATCCTCAAAATCAAGGTTTTCCAGAGGTATTGCATGAGCTATGAAAACCGCATCATTAAAATCGTTATCTCCGATAATGCGGTCATTATCTTCAAAACCTATTACAAAAAGCTCATAATTCTGATCATATAGTAATACCTGATGCTGTTTTAAGGGAGGGTCTTCGGGATTATATCCTTTATCACTGTAATAACGCTGGGCTGTTTCAGAGACATCACCGTCAACGTCCCACCCGTCTTTGACCAGAAACCAGCCTAAAGCTGTACCGGCAGAGAATTGACCCAGATATATCTGTGTGCCGGATACCAGTCCACCACCCTGTCCAGGATAAGAGCAATTAGGAAAAATTATTGTATGGTCAAGAGAAGCGGGGTTAGGCGGAGGTTCGCCTGGCTGGTCATAAGTATAAAATCCAAACGCATTTTGAAAGCTGGCGCCTTCTGAGACGAATGTGATCCATACTTCCACGGCTTCTGTACATATAAAATTAGTTTCAATTCCATCAGCAAGATATTTAAGATGAGTAACAGCCAGATCAAGGTATTCAGGAAGTGATGTGCTGATACGAGCCATCATCTCAGGTTCTATTGCATAAAAATTACTGGGAACAGGAACACCTTGAGGAGTGTAAGTTATTCCATCCAGGTATGAAAAAGATCTGCTTGGAACAGGGGGAGTGTTATCTGATGAAGCTGCGAAGCCATTGTTGGGACCCTGATAATAAGATGCAGTGCCATCAATGATCTCGACCTCAAAACTGTTCATGAGTCCGCTGAGATAGAGTTTTTCTACATAGGAAGGCAGGATTAACTGACGATTGATCTCGCCTGCTTCATCTGTAATCGCTTTTGTAATTTTCAAGTGCTCATTCATACTATTTACATAAGCAATATCGTAAACGATTCCAGGGATTGGCACATTGTTATAGTTATTGACCACTATCTTCAAATCTACTGATTGTTCAGAGGAAAAATCAAAGCCTTCAGGAATATCAAGATCCTGCATGGTTTTTGGTGGAGTTACCATGTCATTATCATTAACTGAACAGGCAGAAATAATGAGAAAAACCCCAAAAAATAAATAAATAAGTCGTTTCATAAATTCCTCCATTTTATGGTATTTGATATTTTTTTTCAGTGTCAACTCTATCTTCGGAATAGATGAACCATTCTTCATAAGGTAAATGTCCCCTGCATACTCCGGCTGTTGGCGCCAAAAGTATATTGTACTGCATCGTCAACTATCCCCAGTTCCATACTATTCATAAATCCTGAGACAAAAACCTTCTCCACGTAAGATGGCACAGTCAGGACAGTATTTAACACACCTGCAGTATTGGTCATATTATTTATCTCATTGGGGCTCGATTTGAATACTAACCCATTATTTTTGATGAAGAGCCTTAATTTTTCTATATAGTTATAAAGAAGATTAAATAATGGAGATTATTATGAAAGAAATTTTTATAATTTTAGTTTTATCTGCTGCAGTAATGCTTTCAGCTCTTAATCCAGCAGAAATTGAAATTTTACAAAGGGATATTACCTTGCAGAGTGCCCAATTCCAGAATTCGCCCGCTCACCAGGCTATCCTTAATAACCGTGAAATCCGTGATTACCAGGTAGGCGATACCCATACTTTCTGGCGCTGGGACCTCTCTGATATGCCTCCTGCCTGGATCCAGACTTCTGCCACCTGCCGGGCTATGGGGGAGCATTGCTACATTTTTATAGCGGACAGCGAATGGAACACGCACATGGATCAGGCAGATGCCGATACTGTGCTGGCTCATTTTGAAGATCACACTATTGCCTTTCCTGATCAGGGTATCTATGACCTTGATACAGAATATTTTGGACCTGTCCCTGATGAACTGGATAATGATCCTAAAATGATAATTTTCTATTCTGCCCTTGGCAGTTTTCAGGGAAACGTCTTTGACGGATATTTTAGTGCCTATAATCAAGTAACGGAAGAAGAAGCCCAGCAGATGAATCCTCCCGGTCATAGCAATGAATGTGAAATGATCTATATGACCTGCAACCCACTCAATCCCATCGCTCCTATCAGGCTCTCGGTTCTGGCTCATGAAATGCAGCACCTGATCCACTGGGGCATGGACGTTAATGAAGATACCTGGGTTAATGAAGGCTGTTCGGAATATGCCATGTATCTTTATGGCTATCCCGATCCTATAGTTGATTTTCCGACACAACCGGATAATAATCTTATAGTCTGGGATCAGAATTTAAGCGACTATGTTCAAACCTATCTTTTCACAGTTTATCTCTCGGAAAATTACGGAGGACATGATATTATCTCTGAAATAGTTGCCGAACCGGCTAATTGTATAAGCGGGGTGGAAAATGCCCTGGAAGATCTGGGTTATACGGATACATTTGCTGATTTGTTCCCTGGTTGGACAAATGCTAATTACTTAGATGATTACGAGACTATTGATCTGCCTACATTTCATTGTGTGAGTACCTATAACAGCTATCCGGTAAGTGGCAGTGCTTCTGTAAACGGCTGGGCTGCTGATTACTATAAATTTGTTACCGGAGATATTGATATAGATATCTCTTTCAATTCCACTTCAGGCACTTTCACTGTCAATATCCTCAAAATCAGCACTTCAGGTGATTTTGAAATCGAACCAGTAGTCGTACAAGGAAACAGTGGTACACTGAGTCTTCCGGCATTTGAACCTGAATTTGATTATATTGTAATGAATATATCCAATCTTACTTCTACATCAAAGTCTTACAGTTTCTCTCTTGAAGAGAGCACCCTTGAAGAACTCAATTTCTGGACATATAATTTCAATAACGGATCCCATTCAGAAATAACCGCCACTCGCCAAATAATCGGTGATTATTGTAATGTTTACGTTGATAATGATCTCTGGGAGATTGAGATCAACCAGAATGATGTTGATCTCGTTGCTCGTGTATTTGATGACTCCACCGCATCTGACCCCAATTCTGGCATCTATGAACTCGATACCGAAATGTTTGGTCTGCCCTCAGATATTGATGGTAATAACCGAGTAAATATTCTGATCTACGATATTGATGATGATGATATCAATGGTTATTTTTCGCCATCGGATATTTCAGGTGGTACTTGGAGTAATAACATGGAGCTACTTTATATTGATAAAAATCCACACGGGTCAGGTATAAATAGCTCATATTGTTTTGCCACGATTGCCCACGAATTCCAGCATCTTATTCATCATACCCACGACTCCAATGAACAAATCTGGGTTAATGAAGGTCTTTCCTGCTTTGCCCCGACTGTTATCTGCTTTTCAGTAAAAAGGAGAGAGTTGTTATGAAAGAAAAAAAAGTTAAAGAGATTCTAACAGATGAAATAATAATTAACGAAAATAAACTACATTGGATCATTCTTGTTAAACCCATTCCTTTCTTACTAATTATTACCATCTATTTTGCAAATGTCGGTCCCTTAGTAATGTTATATTTTATTTGGTTTTACTATTGTCCTTTTATTATTTTTAGCAAAATTGTTTTGTGTTTATTTTTCAAACTTATTTTAACTAACAAAAGAATTATTAATGAACTACCCCGGGGCAAGCCCCGAGGTATCATAAGGAAAGTGTGTGAATGAAAACCCAGGTTTTCAAACTTTCCTATTTACCCCGACGCAGAGCGTCGAGGAATTCTTTTGATTAAAAGTCTTTTCCGCAATTATAACATATCCTTGGAACAGGTTAGGAGAATATATGTAAAGCAATATATTTTAGGTAGAATCTTAAATTATGGTACGATAATAATAATAAGACTTAATGGTTCCGAGCAAAAGATCAAGAATATCAGTGCACCATTTAATGTTTCAAAACTTGGTGCAAAAGTAGAATGAATCCCTTGAGTTAGAGAATTTATAATGAACTACACCAGGGCAGAGCCCCGAAGTATCAGAGGAAAGATAATTGACTCTCATATACTTTCTTATAATCATTTTTTTTACCCTGAGCTTCCACATATTTCTGAATCACTTCTTCATTAGTGTACTGTCATACAGTGTTAACGTAATATCCACTTGTCCAGAAATTGCCTCCCATAATTGAGCTTTAAGTTCCGGATGACGTCTAAATAACTGTCTAGCTGTTATGCTTTTTAATCTAATCAAAATCTCACTCAATGACATACTCGGTATACTCTGTACAAGAAAATGACCGTGATCTGATTCATATCCGATTTCTATGAAAGATATTTCATGTCGTTCTGATATACCAATATAAATATCCCGCAAGCTATTACCTATTTCAGAAGTAATTGCTTTTCTTCTGTATTTGACCGGTAATACTATATGGTACAACAATAAGCTCTTGTTGTGCCTTTTGAATATATGTTCGCTCATATTTCATAATATAATCCATTTTTTTAAATGACTATCCGAATGTCTCCGTAAAACTTGACAATAATATTAAAAAGG
>CAZAHZ010000189.1:0-6842 GCA_964485055.1 uncultured Candidatus Cloacimonadota bacterium | reverse complement strand
CAGATCTGAATGATCCCGCAAAGATTATCTCCCGCTCGACCTGTAATATTCTGGAGCCTCGGACACTCTATGAACTCACTGGTCAGGTGCCCAATGTCTGCTTCCCCTGTGGTGTGATTGTGGAAGAATATGATAATGAAGGTTATGCTTTACCCCAATCTGAAGTTAAAGTTTATTATGGGGCTGCTGATACTGTTCTTGCCCTTGCTGTGACAACAATCGCTGATCTCCTGGAGGCAGCAGAAAACTGAAATAATCCTTTAAACTAATCCCTTTTCGTAAAGATGTAAAAAAAATATTGACACTTGAGAGACACTATTAAAAACTGGTTTGCGATACAAACCATAGGAGGTTTTGCATGAATGAGATTAAGAAGTTTGAAGAGCAAGCCATAAAAAGGTATTATGGTGAAAGTGGCATAGTGGATTTAATTATTGGGATTATTTCCCTGTTCGTCAGTTTGGCGATATATTATAAGATTACGTTTTTCGGAGCGATAATCGTAATAATGATATTCGGATTGAACAGGTTATTACGAAAATTGATCCTTTTCCCTCGTCTTGGTTATGCAGAATTTATTCAGCTAAAAGCAAAAAAGAGAAAGCAGCGCTTGATTATCTTTTTTCTTATATTGCTGATTTTAGGTTTACTGGCTGATTTCTCCTTTGGCCTTCAGACAGGTCATTTTTCTTATTTCTCGATCAGTAATATGATTATTCTCGCTGCCATGCTGCTTGTCATTGGATTGATCATTTACAGAATCCTGTTCTTCAAAATATATCACCTTTTCATTTATTGTATTACCTTGCTGGTAATCTCAGCACTGGGTTTAATTCTTAGAATGCCAAATACTCTTTTCTGGGGTGGTCTTGTTATGTGTTTTCTGGGATTAATGATTGGATTACTGAAAACTGTCAGTTTTATGAAGCGTTATCCGGTTCTTGTGGAAAATGATGAATAATACTACCCTTGATGATATAGACAAGATCATCCATGAGCCTGCCCGTTTATTGATCGTTATGCACCTGTCCATGCTGGAAAAAGCGGATTTTTTATATCTGATGGCAGCAACTGGACTATCCAAAGGCAATCTATCTGCTCACCTGCAGAAGCTTGAAAACTCCGGATACATTGAGATCAGCAAACACTTCATTGGCAAAAAACCTCAAACACTGCTTCATCTCACGGAACTGGGTAAAGAGAAATTTGAACTCTATAAAGATACTATGCAGGATCTTTGGAGTAGTATGACCTTAGGAAAATGATTACTTTATATCATTTATCCTTATATATTGTCAGTTTCCGTGTGATATCCAGGCTTTGGGACTTAATATTCAATAAATAAATACCGGCAGGTAACGATCCGACTTCTGAGGAAGTGCTGGAACCTGATCTATCGGTATTAAAATCCATCACCTTCCTGCCTCGGATATCATATAAAGCAATCCTGACAGTCTCATCACGCATTTGTGACCACTCTATAGTAATCCGGTCAGAGCAGGGATTGGGTGAAATTTTCAGATATTTATCAAGAGTGTTATTGTTGATCGGCTCAATATTGACAGTGACCTGCCAAACTGCTTCCACCTGATAAGATTCATCAGCCACAATACACTGGACTGTATAAATTCTTAATTCAGAGAAAAAATAATTGAGGATGTAATCCTCAGAAGATTGCAATTCATTATCCACAAACCATGAATAACTGATGGCGGAGTCAATATCCTGCACCATCACAGCAAAACTGACCGGATCGTACTGTTCCACCTCAATTGCCCCAGCTTCAGGATAGGTATCCGTGATCACTGGCGGATCATTTACTGCTGTCACATAAACTTGTACACTGTCATGTACACTCAAGCTGCCGTCCGAAAGCCAGAATGTTAAATATTCAGTACCAAACCAGTTAGGTGCAGAAGAAATAGTGACGATCAATTCAAAAATAGAAACAGAAATATGCTCACTGTCAATCCCGCTGATCGTCAAAGGATCATTATCTTCATCCGTGCAATATTCACCAAAATTATAACTTGTAGGTATATCTTCGGGAATTATGAAATTGGCAGGCAGAGTCATCACCGGATAATGATTGATCGGATTTCCGGAATAGGCTTCTATAGGCAGAAAATTCGGCGGATAGCCTATATCTTCTCCAGGTTGCGTCGTTGTAATATATTCCACGGAACAGATCATGTCAATACTCTGATCCCAGACCTGAAAACTAACCTGCTCAGGAATGTCGCCCTGAATATTCATGGTTCCATAGGCTTCATCTCCCGAAACAATTATATCTGCTATCCCCCGACATTCACCTTCTATAAAAGCACCCAATATATCTCCAGTCGAAGCCGGCAGATCATCTATCGTTACCCTCGAATATGCTACAGTAGAATTCGTATAGACCACGATTTCCCAGTCAGGATCTGCCAGACAAAAAAACGTCAGGCTTATAAAGATAATAATAAAAATATATTTCATTATCCTTCCTCTGCCAAGTCTTACTTGAGCATCAGCATTCTTCTAAATTCCGATCCGCCCTGATATCGCAGACAATAAATAAACACTCCGGAAGCCAATCTATTTCCCTGATTATCGCAGCCATTCCAGACGATTCGTCCATTTCCTCTCGCAGCTATCTGCCATGACCGGATGATCTGACCCTTCAGATTATAGATCAGCAATTCCGCTGGTAGATCTTCCGGCTTCACTGAAAAACTGATAGTTGTCTCGGGATTGAAAGGATTAGGATAATTTCCTGTCAAACCTGTGGCAGTGATAACTTCAGTTACACTATTATCCACTTCAATCACTGTCACATTCCATGTTACACTCAATTCTTCATCCTCATCAGAAGCCAGGCATTGTACCTCAAAATCTCCCAATTCATCAAATAACACGACGATTCCCGCCTCATGTCCGGGTTGTTCTATCCCGTTTATATACCAGGTATATTCCACTTCGCTATCCACGTCTTCCACTGTCACTGTGAATGTGATCGTAGTATCCTGTTCTACTTCCAGCTCCAGATCCGGCGGTTCAAATGATATCAAAACAGGGGCATCGTTCACTGGTTCTATAACTATATTCACAGTATCTGAGACCGTCATCCGGGTAGGCTCGTCATCCAGTGTAAAAATCACAGTTTCAGTACCAAACCAGTTTTCGGGCGCACTAATCGTCAGGTCTGCTTCATTAAAATCCAGCATTATCGAGTCATTTCCTGTTACTAAAAAGGTAAATTCATCTCCCTCAAATAACCAGAAATAAGCTGTGAGATCAATTGTTTCCGGCACATCTTCACTTAAAATAAATTGATCGGGAAGCAATAATATGGGAGGTTGATGTACTTCTTCCACCACAATTTCCACTTCATCTGAGCCTACCAGCCGGGTTGTCCCATCATCGGCAAAAATAGTCACAACTTCTGAGCCGAACCAGTCAGATTCGGGAATAAACCAGATTGAGTCATTAACAACATTAACTGTTATATGCTCCGCCAGACTGCCATACACGTCAAATTCATCTCCTTCGGGATCACTGATATATTCATCAACTTCAACCACTAAAAAGGCATTTTCGTATATCATAAGTTCATCAGGGAAATTAACAACCGGAGCATCAGGTTGCGGATTAACGATCACTATCAACACATCGCTCCCTGCGTCCATGCCATCAAAAGCACTGAACGTCAGAGATTCCTGTCCATTCCAGTTAGCCAATGGATGCAAAGTTACCATACTGCCAGTGATAGAGACTACAATATTCACAGCCCCACTGACAGATAATGTCCAAGCATCACCTTCGATATCGGAAATAAACATAGCAAAATCAACTGACAAATCCTGATCTTCCTGTAATGTAAAACTATAGGGCAGATTGACTACTGGAGCGTCATTGACCGATATTACTTCAATTTCCAGAGAACCTGTTACAATGTGCTCATGCCCGTCATCTATACTGTATTCAACTGTTTCTATTCCAAACCAGTTCGCATTTCCCCAGGCAGTTACCCATAAACCCTCGATCTCAATATTGATATTCTCATTCCCAGTAATATCTATCGTCAGTTCATCCCCATCAGGATCCCAGATATATGCGCTCATATCCTCAGTTACCACCTCATCCTCATCAAAACTAAACCCCGGCGGAAGATTTACTTCCGGTGCAAAATTAGTGTAGATAGTTAATTGCAGCAAGTCTGGAGGATAACCTATATCACCCCCAGGATTGGTGATCGTTATATATTCTATACTATAAACCTCATCTACTGACACGTCATAATAATTAAATTGCACCGGTTCCGGTGAATCACCCTGGATATTCATGGTAAATATTGATGCTTCTCCAGTATTTACTATATTAGCCAGCCCCCGGCATTCTCCTTCAATAAAGGAAGCCACTTCATTACCGGCAGCCACCGGTTCATCATCCATAGTCAGGTTTCCATAAGCAACCGTGGAATTTGTATAATAAACCACATTCCAGGGACGCGGAAATAACTGGTATTCCGGCAATTCATAGCTCCAGAACTCTAATTCGATCTCATCCGGTGGATAGCCGATCTCTCCACCTGGATTAGTTTCCACGAAAATGTCATTGCTCAATATTTGCAGTAATGAAGCATCCCACAACCTGAAATAACAGCTTTCCACTTCCTCTCCCTGGATTTCCACTGTGGATAATGCCAAATCTTCATAATAGCTGACAGCACCAATTCCCCGGCATTCATCGTCCACAAAAACGCCCAGCAGGTCTTCTTCTCCTGCCGGTTCTCCGTTTACGTTCAGAATAAAATATCCGGTTGTACTATTTGTATATACTACCGGAATCCAGCCAGGTCCTGCTGTAGTGCTAACAGCAATTTCTATTTCTGACCCCGGAGCTCCGATTTGAGCACCCGGAGCTGTATTATAGGCAGTATAATCATAATAAATTGCATTAAAACTGGCATCCCAGACCCGAAAATAAAACTCTACCACCTCATCCTGATATACGTCAATTGTCGAATAGGCATTATCTCCCACTATTTCTATGATGCCCACTCCCAGGCATTGACCATTTCCATCAAATGCCCCAACAACGTCTTCGGCAGCAGCAGCTTCACCATTGATCGTGACTATTGTGTAAGCAGTTGTCCACTCAGTATAAATATCAACTGGTATCCAGCCCGGTCCTGGCGTTGTATAGGCAGCCAGAGGCAGAAGGTCATAAGGCGGATTTCCCAGGTCTCCTCCGGGATTTGTCTGCGTTGTATATAAAACATCATATATAGCGTCATCATTGGCGGAATATACCTTGAAGTTAACAGTCTCCACTGTCTCTCCCTGGATCAGAAATGATGAATAGGACACACCCTCTACAATCACTATCTCACCTATTCCCCGGCACTCTCCACCCACAAATGCTCCCAGTAGATCATTCTCTTCTGCCGGTTCATCATCAATTGTCACTATAGAATAGGCTACTGTGGAATTAGTATAGATCACTAACTGCCACCCCGGACCAGAATATATGGTGACCTGCCATTCCTGGCTGATCTGATATTCCTCATCGTTGATCTCAACCAGCACTGCATATTCTCCGCTTTCGTTGAAGGTATAGTCAAATTCATTGTCATTGATATTCTGATCAATTCCATTGATAGACCAGTCAAAAATCAGATCACTGTCATTATCATAAACATTAACGGAAAAATGGATGTCCGTCTCACCGTAAAATAGAAGCTCTGTTTCTTCCGGTATGAAACTATTCAATACCGGCATGTCATTCACCGGCTCTACCACGATTTCCACTGCATCCATATCAGTCAGGAAGCCGTCATTTACGATAAAGTTCATATTTGCTGACCCGCTCCAATTGCTTAGCGGCTGCAATTCCACTATCGTTCCACTGATCTCCACAAAAATGAAGAACGGACCACTATAAGTTACCTGCAGGTTGTCTTCATCAGCATCCTCGGCATAATCGCTGATGTCAAATATGAAGATAGTATCCTCGTTAAAACTGAAAGTATCCGGTAATTCCAATTGAGGAGCATCATTAACAGCTATGATCGTCACTGCAATTTCACCATACAGATTTTCCCAGCCATCAGTTACTGATACTCCGATCACACCGCTGCCGTTAAAATTTTCCGGCGCTGACAGAAAGACCCAGTCATCCATCCAATTGAACTGGCAGCCAAAATCACTCTCAAAACTTATATCCAGATCATCATTATCTACGTCATATATATATTCATAAACGTCAAATTCATAAACTTCATCTTCATTAAAAATTATTTCAGCAGGTAAATTCAGCACAGGTGCATCATTCACAGCTTCCACGTTCACCAGGAGTGTATCGGATGCTATTGCCCTGCCGGAATTATCATTTACTGTCACGTTCAACAGCTCCGCTCCATTATAATTCGTAAGGGCACTTAATTGCAGGATCAAGCCGTTTATTCCCACCAGGATCATCTCATTATCGGTAACAGACAGCGTTAATGTTTCGTTGTCTATATCGCTGATATACTCCTCACAGTCAAGTGTATAAGAGGTATCTTCCGCAAAGCTTATCTCCGCAGGCAGATCTATCTGAGGCGCATCATTTACTGGCAGCACATTCACCAGAACACTGTCCCAGGTCTCAAATCCCGCTCCCGTGTCACTGATTTCAAAGCTGATTTCCTCAACTCCCCACCAGTCTGCAGGAGCAGAAAAACTTACTTCAAATCCGTTTATCCCCACTTCTATCAGCTCATTTCCCAAAGCCGTTAGCTCCAGATCAAATCCTTCACTGTTAAATATATAGTTGGAAAAATCACGTGTTATTCCCGTATCTTCATTAAAACTGATCGT
>CAZAHZ010000188.1:0-6860 GCA_964485055.1 uncultured Candidatus Cloacimonadota bacterium | reverse complement strand
TCATTTCGTTAGCCAATAGAGGTACATTAGTGGTCATCATATCAATATTAAGATAAATATAATCATACTGAGGATCAATAACTACCACATCATCCACAACAGGTACCCAGTTTACCATATCTATTGAAGATACAAGTGAGTAATCTGTTATTGCTGGTACATTACTAGTCACCTGTTCAGGTCCAATTACATCATCTAAATATAAGTAATACATGTAATTAGAATAATAATGAATTGCTACATATTTTGTTCCTATTGGTAAATCTGTTTTACTATATTGCTGCCAATCTACTGTAGCATCATTAATTTCGTCACTCCAGGTAAAATCTGTACTTACATCTGTTCCTGTTGATGACCAACCAACTTTAAAACTTTCACTACCATATGAATATCTTTTATACCAAAAAGATATCGACTGGTCTCCATCTGTTGTATTCAATTCCGGAGTTATAAGGTATTCATCATAGCTGCTGCAACTTGAATAAGATGAGAATCTTGCAGAATATTCACCACTGTAGAATTGATCACTGCTTTGAGTAATATCATTTGTTGGTGAGCAATCTCCTTGAACAATAGTCCAATCAGTTGGAGGCCAAGTTTCAAATCCTTCGTTAAGATCTGCTGCGAATACAGTACATACTGTAAACAGCAAAATCGATAAAATCAATAGAATTTTTTTATTCATCTTTTCCCCTTTTCCGCTTCTTGCGGTCTGTTTGTATTCCGAATTTTTCGGAAGAGAGTTTGTTTGATTCAATTTCTTTTTCAGTTTACGATAGATAAAATTCATTCTTTTTCTCGAAATTATTGCTTAATTTCTTTTTCTGTTTCATCAAAAATCCTTCCATTTTACACCATCATTTTTTACAAGATTTACCTAATTTACAATTCTCCCTCTTTCCAAGCAAAATTGGCTTTTTATAATATAATAGTCAATTTATTTTTTTTACTTGCAGTTACTGTGATTAAATTAATTGATCAAGCCTCTGATATTGAGCTCATGAACAGACTCTACTGCTATCATTTTTTCGCTCTCCAAACATGCGGAAATTTCCAGTTTACCGGCTATCTCATTTGAGTTTAGGTCCGGCTGGAAAATCAACCTGACTCTGCGCTCCACAATAATCATCATTATAACCAATTAACTCAGCTCCGCAGCCATCATATACATTAAGATAAGTGTCATAGTCCGAGCCACATAATGATACTTCTACAGTAGTGTAAGTATTATCCAGATAAAATTCATACCAGACTACCTGATTAGCATCAATTGATCCTGTTTATGCCGGATCATTGATGTTATAATATGCCAAAGGGTCTTCACAGGTGTCTCCCTGTTCCCGTAAACCCTGATCAGGATTTACTACTTTGTCCGCAAAGGCAAGTGAGCCTGCGAACAAAAAAAACACAACTAAAACCAAAATTAGTATTTTCATTTTTACCTCTTAAAAATTTGTTAACTTAATCATAAAATGTGTTTTAAGATAACATTGAGTTATCTTGCTCCATTTTTACGATAGACCAATACCAATTCGTCTCTTTTCGATAGTCTAAGTTCATTCTTCTTTCGAAATTATTCCTTAATTTCTTAATTTGTTGCATTCAGTTCCTTTCCTTACTACACCATCTTTTTCTTTTGACATTATATTATTTATACCATCCCTCACTAATTGGCAAATTTGTTTTTTTTGATTAATCCGGTCAATTAATTTTTTTTATATTTTTAAAAACTGAACGGATTTCTTCCTCACCTCATTTCTCAAATGAATAATTGACCAAGTTTATTATAGATCTCGATTATTATCAATTGCTGATTAACATTGCCTTTCAGCTTCTTCTGGCATTCTTCCAGAAATCTAACCTGATCAAAAACTCTCTCACTTATCTCTGGAAATTTATGATACATGGCTTCAATTATATTTGTCCGGTCAATATTAACTATGAACTCCGGATTATACCGGAAATATGCCAGATCTGCCAGGGCAATCTGCAAATGGATAATGACCTTTGCCAGCCAACCCGGTGGATTTCCTTTATTTTCCCCCAGAAAATCCAGAAACGCCAGGTCATCCCGACTGGATATGATCTCTTTAAACCGGTTTACCTGCTCCCTGACCTTTGTGTCTCCCTCTTCCATAAGCTGCAGTGAGCGCTCCATGTTGCCATTGGCTATCCGAGCAATCAATCTTGCTTGACTCGCTTCCACGCCATGCTCCTCCAGTAGCTCAGTCTGGATTTCATTGACGGATAAGGAATTAAAGGGAATTTTCTGACACCGCGAAAGGATTGTAGGCAATAGAAAATCGGGACGACTGCTCGTCAGCAGGATTATCGTATCACGTGGTGGCTCTTCCAGTGTCTTTAAAAAGGCATTTGCCGTATTGTTATTCATCAGATCAACACTTTCGACCAGGCACACTTTATACTTTGCTTCATTGGGACTTAAACTCAGGCGATGGATCAACATTCGTATGGCGTCTATTCTGATCTCTACTTTCTGGCTGAAACTGAATGAGCGCCAGGGGTAGTGCCTCTTAAATTCCAGATATTCCTCATATTCTTCGGCAAATTTATCATCCTTCAAAGAACCGTCTATCTGAAATTTGATATTGGGAGTAGGGAAGATGTAGCTGAAGTCCTGATGATTAAAGGAAAGAAACTTCTGACAGGAATTGCAAATTCCGCAGGGTTTGTCTTCAGCTTCGCAATTCAAAGCCATACCGAAATAAAGTGCTGTAGTAAATTTCCCGATTCCATCAGCTCCGTAAAATAAATAGCTTCCCCCCGCTTTTCCCGTTTCCAGTGAGGTTTTCAGTATTCCTAATGCCCGCTCCTGTCCCCTGATCCTGTCAAACAAACTCATAAAGTTCCCGCAATAAAATTATTCAAACGGCTGACTGTGAATTCTGATGCCAGCATATCCATATAAATTTCATCATATTTCCTGCCCATTATTATCCTTGCTTCCCGGTGATGACCCACCTTCTTAAAGCCTACTTTTTTATAGCAGGCAAGCGCTCTTTTATTGTATTCAAAAACCTTTAAATAGATATTATTCAGGTTTAGAATATTAAACCCGTAATCCAGCAGCAATTCAATTGCCTCTGTGCCATAACCCTGATGCCAGCAGCTTTTGTCACCGATCATGATGCCCAGCTCTGCCTTGCGGTCACTGTGATCAAGATCAAATAAACTGCAACTGCCAATCAGTTGCTCATCCTCATTCAGAACTACGGAAAATATCTGACTGTTATTCTTGATCATATCACTCAATATTGTTTCTTCACGCTCTTTGGTCATTTGCCGGTCAAACATCGTCAGATTGATTGCCATCTCGGCATCTGCAAACCACTGGCAATATTTATCCGCATCTTCCAGACGCACCGGCGCCAAAAACAACCGCTCTCCCTCCAGCTTCCTGTAATAAGTCATAAAAAAAACTTCACTATTTACTACTCACTATTCACTACTCGCTTCTCACTCTTCTTTATCCTCGCCCACTCATCACGTAAGCCTACTATCCGGTTAAAGACAGGTTTTCCAGGCTTACTATCTACATTATCAACGCAATAATAGCCGATTCTCTCAAACTGGATTCTCGTCTCTGCTGCCAGTTCCCGTAAAGCTGGTTCCAGTTTACAGTTTCTTAATATTTTTTTGGAATTGGCATTGATCAAATCCATAAAATCCAGCTCAGATTCGGCTGGATTAGCTACTGTGAGCAGATTATCAAAATGCCGCACTTCTGCTGAAAAAGCATGGGCTGCACTCACCCAGTGCAAAGTGGCTTTCACCTTGCGTCCATCAGGTGAATTTCCACCCCTGCTTTCCGGGTCATAGGTGCAATGGATTTCCAAGATTTCACCGCTATCTGATTTGACTACGCTTTCGCACTTGAGGAAATAAGCATATCGTAGCCGTACTTCTCTTCCAGGTGACAGACGATAGAATTTTTTAGGCGCATCTTCCATAAAATCTTCATGCTCTATATAAAGTTCACGACTGAATGGCACTTCGCGAGTGCCATCATCAGGATTTTCCGGGTTATTAACTGCTGTAAAATATTCTTCCGTATCAGACGGATAGTTATCTATGACCACTTTCACAGGATTCAATACTGCCATATAACGCAGTGCCCGTGTATTCAAATCTGTACGCAGGCAGTGTTCTAATAATGCCAGATCAACCATGCTACCTCGCTTGGCAACGCCTATCCGGTCACAGAAATCACGGATGGATTCCGGCGTATAACCCCTTCTTCGCAAGCCACTGATCGTCGGCATCCGCGCATCATCCCAGCCATCTACGATCTTGTCTTCCACCAGCTTCAAAAGTTTCCGCTTGCTCATCACTGTATATGTCAGATTTAATCGCGCAAATTCAATTTGCTGTGGATGATAAACTTCCAGTTCATCCAGAAACCAGTCATATAGATACCGGTGCACCTCAAATTCCAGCGTACATAACGAGTGCGTGATCCGTTCAATAGAGTCACTCAGGCAGTGCGTGAAATCATACATCGGATAGATGCACCATTTATCGCCTGTGCGATGATGGCTCGCATACATGATCCGGTAGATCACCGGATCCCGATTATGCACGTTAGGACTGCTCATGTCTATCTTTGCCCGTAATGTCCGGCTGCCTTCCGCAAATTCTCCTGCCCGCATTCTGGCGAATAGATTCAGATTTTCTTCTATACTCCGCTCACGCCAGGGACTTGCTTTTCCAGGCTCCGTTAATGTCCCGCGATATTCCCTGACCTTTTCTCCCGAAAGATCACAGACATAAGCCTTACTCTTTTTGATCAGTTGCACTGCATATTCATATAATTGCTCAAAATAATCCGATGCGTAATATTCGCGGTCTTCCCAGTCAAAACCCAGCCAGCGGATGTCTTCCTTGATCCCGTCCACGTAAGCCGTTTCTTCTTTACTCGGATTAGTGTCGTCAAACCGCAGATTACACTTGCCCCCATACTTCAATGCCGTACCAAAATCCAGACATATTGCCTTGCCATGTCCAATATGCAAATGCCCGTTCGGCTCCGGAGGAAACCTCGTATGCACCTTGCCATCGTGTTTCCCTGTCCTCAGGTCTTCTTCAACTATCTCATGTATAAAATGTGTATTCTCCATTATAATTTATCTCCTTATCTCCCTATTCACCAGTCACGTCTCACGTCTCCCATCCTCCCAATACACCGCTCTCTTCCCGCCAGCTTAATGATCACATGAAGTTCCGGTCCATTCACGCTGCCAAACAACGCTAGCCTCAACGGAAAATAAAGCTTTTTACCCTTCACACCAAATTTCTCGGATGTCTTTCGCAACAGCTCATTTATTTCATCAACGCTCCAGCTTGACTGCAATCCGAGCTCTTCCGCCCAGAAACCGAACATCGCCTGCGATGTCTCTTCCTGCAGAAGCGCTCTATCCTCCGCACTGTATGATAATTCTTCCCGAAATGTTTTGCATTCCAAAACCATCTCCGCCAGTGTTGCCACCCGCGGTCGGGCATATTCCACGAATTCGCTCAATATTTCCAGCTCCAGCTCTCCAAATTCCGCTTCAAAAAATGGTCTTGCCACTTCCACGATCCGCTCCAAAGCCAGTGTCTTCAAATAATGACCGTTCATCCAGCGTAATTTCTCTATATCAAATACTGCCCCCGCTTTATTTACCCGCTTCAGCGAAAATTCCTTTTCCAGTTCCGATAGTGTGAATAATTCCTGATCGCCCTTGCCATGCCAGCCCAGTAATGCCACAAAGTTCAATAAAGTCTCCGCCAGAAATCCTTTCCGCAGATAATCTTCCACTGCCACATCGCCCTGACGCTTGCTCAGCTTCGATTTATCAGGATTTAGCAGCAACGGCAGATGTGCCATCTTCGGGGGTTTCCAGCCCAGTTGCTCATAAAGATAAAGATGCTTCGGCACGCTCGAAAGCCATTCCTCGCCCCGGATCACGTGACTGATCTCCATCAGATGGTCATCCACCACATTTGCCAGATGATAGGTCGGGAATCCGTCACTCTTGATCAACACCTGGTCATCCACCATATCCCAGCCAAAAGTCACCTTCTCACGTATCATGTCATAAAAAAATATCTCACCCTCTTCAGGGGTTTTTAATCGTATCACATATTCTTCACCCGCAGCTACCCGCTTTTGTGCTTCATCTGCAGCAATATTCCGGCAGCGTCCGTCATAGCCACTCACAAAACCTTCTTTCTGCTGCTCTTCTCTCATTTCGTCCAGATCCGCTGAACTGCAAAAACAATAATACGCTGCTGCCTTTGACACTAGTTCATCGGCATATTTCCGGTAAAGCTCAGTCCGCTCACTCTGGTAATATGGTCCGTATGCTCCACCGCTCCCCGGTCCCTCATCGGCATTTAAACCTACCCGCTTCATAGTAGCCAGCAGATTCTCCACTGCCCCTTCCACATACCTCGCCTGGTCAGTATCCTCTATCCGCAGGAGAAATGTCCCCCCAGATTTCCGTGCATACAAATAATTATATAATGCTGTCCGCAACCCGCCCACATGCAGATAACCCGTAGGACTCGGTGCAAATCGTACCCGTATCTCATTAGACATCACATCACTCCCTGTTCAAGATTTATTTGAATTGTAAAATTCTATTCCCACCCCCTCCCTGTCAATCAAAACCCGCAGGAAGGGAAAGATGGAACACGGACGACACTGATTAAACAGACAATCACGGATAATATAAAAATTAAATCAAATGCAGTTAATCCCTCAAGATAACTGCACCTTAATTTTTAAATTGCTTTTAAATATATTTTGGCTCTTCATCAAAAATAATGGGTTAGTATTCAAATCGAGCCCCAATGAG
>CAZAHZ010000187.1:0-6864 GCA_964485055.1 uncultured Candidatus Cloacimonadota bacterium | reverse complement strand
TACAGGTGGACCGCTCATACTCACGCTGCCCGAAAAAATTCCACTAAAAAAGCCTATCGCCAACTGTGTAGTTTTTTCCCGCTTCAGTTTCCACCGCCTTCCAGAAAGCAGCAGTAGTGCAAAGATGACAATAAATATCCCAATCCCTTTTCTCAGCCATACATCATCCAGGATCAGCAGCAGATACGTACCCAGTGGTAATCCGGCAATCCCGCCCAATAGCACCAGCCAGATATTTTTGAATGAAAAAAATCGCCAGCAGGAAGCTAGCACAGATAAATTGATCACAATCGAAAAAATCAGCAGCATGGGAACAGCAGTTTTAGGAGAAATGAACATTACCAGCAAAGGCAAAGATAAAATTGAAAATCCAAAACCAGACAGCCCCTGCAATAATGCAGAGGCTGTTATTATTATTATTCCGTAGAAAAAAAGATTATTCATCCGCTTCTGAGCGTTTTGTGTAAATATTTACGGCTATTTGAAATTCTTCTTCTTCCAGATCAGTTAGGGAGATTTCGCCTTGTTCGTCTTCCTCGAATGAGTAGATATAGGCTTCTTCCTCATCATCCGGTAACAATACCATATACTTTTTACCATTGAGCTCAAATTCATCAATGATTGCGCATTCTACTTCTTCGCCATTAAAATCAAGGGTTAAGTATTCTAGATCGGATTCCTCAGCGTCACTCTTGATCTCTTTCCCGTTCTTTAAATTTTTTTCCTGTTCGCTCATTTTAACCTCCTATGCTGTTATTTTAACAGCAGGCATTTTTTTGTTGCTGCCAGCTTGCTGTCTATCTCAAGCTGATAAAAATATACCCCGGCAGCTATTGGTAATCCTTCCGCATTTTTACCATTCCAGTGAAGGCTGTAATTCCCCGACCCTTGTTTTTCGTCAATCAAAACTCGTATCAATTGACCCCGAAGATTGTAAATAGCCAGTTTTACTTGACCACCACGGGTTAAATTATATTCTATCTCTGTCCCATTGTGCCTGTTGCAGTTTCCTCTGAATGGATTAGGATAATTGTCTTTTAATTCTGCTGCCGGTTGGATTTGATCTATGTCCTCGCCTAAATTTAATATTTCCAGATTAACCGGTATAGAAACACTTTGATTATAACTGGTATGAATGGTGATGTAAGCAAGATATTCTCCGGCTGCCATCCCTGAGGTGTCAAATTCTATGCTCAGAGTATTTGTTCCCCCTGGATCAATAATACCGGTCTCTTGGGATATATTCAACCAGTTTACCGGCACGTCAACTACTGTAAATTCTCCCGGCATTTCATAGATTATTCCGCTTGTCTGATCTTTGATCCTGAATTTGCAGTTATCACCCGGTGGCAAATTTACCTGAAATTGATAAATTCCCGTATTCGGAATATTTTCTGCCAGTACGTCCCAGAGAAAACCACCCGATATCGAGTACTCAATATTTATTGATGGAGTAATTCCAGTAAAATCCCATCGAATTTCTTCTACCGTGTCATATTCCATCACTGTTTCCGATGTAGGATATGTGATCAATAGTCCCCGGATAGCAAAGCAGTTATCAGAATTATCGTATGAATTTCCCTCTGCATCTCGCACTCGAACCTTACCTGCTTCTGTCAGTTCACTTGGGATAATCCATGCTATCTCACCAGTGTTAGCCACATCCTCTCCGATAATATCATAATTCACAAAATTGTTATGCGTATAATAAACATCTACATTTTCGATATTGCCATAATAACTCCAACGGATTGTATCTGTTACGCCATAAGCCAGCTCTTCTCCGCCATTGGGATATTCCACCCACATATAGTTTAGCTCGGAAGGCATCAACGTGATTGTGCCTGTCACGCTGTGTGGTTCTGCACCGCTCCCGTCTCCGTCTATCTGCCAGGTCATTGGTATAGGTGCGGTTGTCCCTGCATCAACTATAAAATATACATGAAATGTTGGCGGCGTTGGTCCATTAAAATCTTCTCCATTACCATAACCCCACGTGACCAACGCTCCGCTACCTGTTTGCCCGTTATAATGTAATTCTCCAATATCCGTTGCTGAAGTTATAGTCATATTTTCCGGAAAATCCATCTGTACACCATGCACTGCTTCTCCAACATTAGGATCATGGATCATATAGGCATAAATATCCATTTCATGGATGGTATGATAAGTCTGAGTTAATGAATTCAGTGAATTGCCCGAAATATCTCGTTCTGGCAGGTTTACTTCACCTCGGCTGGGAAAATGGGACACTGTTGTTTCATATTCCAGTGAAAATTGATCACTGCTGTTATTTAGTTCCACTTCATAAATTGATGTCGTATCCGGCGGTAAGGTTATATAAATTTCCTCTGTTCCCGCTGTTAATCGCGGTACGATGATCCCATCTTTGATCGTGATCAATATTGCTGTTTCCGATTCTATCGCATGCATTGTCTCAGGATAGATATTAGCAAAACTCAATAATAACCCTTCCGTCTGCGTCTCGTTTTCTATTCCGATCGTCGCATAATTTTCTTCAGCATCCGCATTATGCACTTCCTGATACTGAAATTTGATCTCTCCATCACCGGTTGCTGTCAGATAATATGCCGGATCATAGAGTATCACTTCAAAAACCTGATCCTCATGCTCATAATCATCCGCAAAGCCATACCACTCGATGATAAACTGGTGCTCATATTGATCATAATATACATAAATATTACCCCAGCGTATATAGTCCCAGAAAGGTGCTATCATTGCCCCAGGTCCCACTCCCGATGGTATCACCCGGTTCCGGAAAAATACGTATTCCTCATCTCCCATCGCCAGCCATCCATTACTGGATACCGTGATCTCGTCATAAAAGTGTCCATAATAGCAGAATTCAAATGGCAAAGATATACAGGTGGAAAATCCGTCGTAAGTTACATGGGATTCTATCACCTGCGTTCCATTGCCGCCTTCCGGCTCCGCTATCTCGATCCAGTCATATTCCGGTGCTGCAAAATTGCCCTCATCACTGCTCTCTATCGCATAATATCCGTAAGCCGAAAATGTTGGTTTGCTCTCACTGATCTCTCCCAATTCCAGAATAAATTCCGTTTCATATACAAGCTGACCATTCTTGATGATCGTCAAGCTGAAATCTGACGGTTCGCCGGCAATCAGATTATTGTCCGGTGTTATTCCAAATATTCCGCTGCTGGACTCCGTCTCGCCGGGACTGATATTGGGAAAAACGCAGTCCCCATTTGTTACTTCACATTTACCGTCCAGATTTGCCAGAATTGCCGTGAATGTACCACTGTTTGCCGCTCCGCTATTGTATAATTCCAGTTCCACATCATTAGATTCCCCTATCAGGATGCTGTTTTCCGGATTCATCACAGTTCTGCCTGCATAGTGCAGTTCCGCAGAGGCTATTTCCAAAAATATATCATGCTGTCCCAATACGCCGTTATTGATTTTTAATACCAGCCAGCAGTCTTCATCCTTTCGCCAGATTTCAGAAAATTCCACTTCAAATTCTAATTCCACTACTGCCCCAATTCCCAGCATTTCTATAATTTGAATGCCTGTTTCCACTGTCACCAGTTCATCTGCCGTCATCAGTTCCACTTCCAGTCCTGGCTGTTCCACCTGCGTCAAATTCACCAGTTCCACTGTTAGTTCCGTTGTTCCTCCGCTTACGGGATTCACACTTAATTCAAAAGAATTTAATCCTATTATCTGCTCTTCTGGCGAGATGGTAACTGCCTGAGTGACCGGCACATATCCGTATCCCGATACCGTTACTTCAAATTCCATTAAACTGTCTGGTATCGTCATCGCTATCCAGCCTTCCGCATTGGTCTCTGCAACATCATAAAGCTCACTATTAGATGTCAATGCCACGGTATGACCCGCTACGTCTTCTCCTTCGAGCCATACTTCATAAGAGCTGCTGCCCAAGGGCAGACTCTCTGTCATCTGGACATTATAGTACTTGGGTTCATCAGTCCACACTTCCAGTCCTGGATCTCCTAATAGATTATAGACATAAAAATAGAACATGTCACTATCCCAGGCATCATTGCTGCCATCCATCGAGTGACAGCTCGGATAATTATTATACAATTCCATCTTGCCCCGCAGCATCATTGCTGCAGAACCGAATATCCCTTCCTGCGTTATACCCTGATATATTCCTATATCATTACAGTTATTAAATGGTGTCTTGGTGTCATGCTCACTCGGTCCTATAAATCCGATCGCTCCCTTGGGATTCTGCGAACTGCCTGCTGTTAACCACATCTCCCCAAAACATGTATCATAACTATTATATGCAAAATCTCCACCTCCACATACGATACTTGTCACCATCGGTAGCATAAAGCCATTGGCAAGCTGCTCGATATTCGAGATATTGAACATCTGACCAATGTTTCCATTCCAGTAAGCCGGTCCTCCCGCTCCCCGGTAATTAATAAAACTGTACCCCGTATTGATCATATTTGCCAGATTGGCTGCCCCGCTCTGCCATGGCGCTATAAATGTATCCACCTCAGTATAGGTAAAGTCCAGCAGCTTCTCTCGAACCGCCATCACTGTCTCCCGCTGTGAATACATTGCATATGATCCGCCGTAATCCATCACGAAAGAAAGCATGATCGCCCGACGCGTCCAGTCGTTGTAGATCACTGGGTCGCTCTCATAATTGATGATCTTGCTCACTATGGTCTGCAATTGACTGAGGCTGGGCACGGAAAACCTGCCGATTAGCACATCTGGAAAATAATCTTCTCCCTCCAGCAGCGTATATGGATGATCCGTCACGCAATATGGCTCCAGATAACCGTCTATAAACCACGAGGGCACCATTACACTGCCATTTACGTCTCCCACCAGTACCACGAATTCCGGTCTGTCTTCCCAGGTGTCATAAGCATTCTGAAGATAATCCTTGATCTCGTTACTCGTATCGCCGGTCTCATCCAGCGTCACTATCTCTGCCCAAAAGCCCAGTTTATGTTTCCATTCCACCAGGTAATTCAAGGTTGATATAATACTGGTAATATTCGGACAGATAAAAAGATAGCTCCCCTTTTCATTTCCCCGCTGTCCCGTATGTCCCGTTACTTCACCCCTAGCTAGTTTATCAAAACTGCTCCCGCTTTCTGCTCCACTCCCCAGCTTGGGGTTAGCAGAATTTCCCCTGTCTATATTCAATTCCAGATTTATATTCTTCAGTATCCGTATCTTATTCTCTACTCTATTATATTGTATTGCACTAAGCGAAAACTGGGAAAACCGCACCTGCCGCATGATCACCGGTTCTGCTATCACAACCAGATTTTCCGGATACCATTCCCCGCCTTCCATGTCCTGCTCATTTTCACCAATTCCATTATATATCAGCGGATGCTCCAACCTCATCTCTTCCGTCTCATAACTGAATTCACTGACCGACCAGTTTCCGCTCTCAGGCAAAGCCAGCATCCTGGTTAAATGCGGGATCATCACACTGCCCGGCAAACCACCATCCTCACATCCGTTGATTATTATCTGATCAAAATATTCTCCCTCAATTTCCTCACTCTCAATTGTTCCCAGTTCAAAACTCCCAGTAATTGTTACACTCTCACCCAAAAATTCTATCTTAATTTCACCCCAAAGACTGATTGCCACCACCAGCCCCAGTAATATTAATACTTTCTTCATATTCTATTCCCGAAACTTTTTATTTGAACTTTTTTCCTTCTCCCCTTCTGTCAATGTTTTTCACAAACTGGAATACCCCCGAAATTTTAAAAAATATATCCGCTACCGTACGGGCAGACCCATGTGTCTGCCCTTGTATAACCTGAATCCCGGCTATATATTGATAGCATTGAAACATGAAAAGAGGGCAGACACTTGGGTCTGCCCGTACATTTTGTAGTGATATAACTATCTGTGGAATATAACAATATCTATATCTATCTGATATAAAAAGGGGGGCTGCCAGTTTATAAAAATCAAACTAATCTCTTCCCGAAATTAATATAATTTCTATATTATCAATTTATCTTGATTTATTGGTTAGTACTCTATCTACGGAGAAAATATCAATGTCTGGCTTTTTTGCTACAAATAAATAAGCATACGTGCTAAAAGAAAATTACCATCTACCCAGTTAAGCAGGAGTTTTGGACTGTACTCAGGACAAGACTTCTGGCGACTGATAAATCAACCAGTCCAAATCCCTGAATATCGTCAGCCCATGTCGTCCAGAACTCCTGACCCGAGTACGGTTCATCCCGATATATCGGGACTGATTTAGTTTTGCTGCTTCTAATTTCCTCGAAGGCTATTTATTTGTTGTATGCTCCAGTAGGAATGCCAGCATTTCTGCGCTTTTCTCATAAAGCTGGGTTTTTCCGCCACCAAAACCATGTCCTTCATTATAATTTATTCGGCAGAGAATTGGACTCTCATTACCTGTATTTTTTGCTGCATATTGCAATCTGGCAGCAAATTTTCGGGCATGGTAAGGATCACAGCGGGAATCATTGAAACCTCCAGTTACCAATGTGGCAGGATATTCAGCTTCCTCATCAATATTATGATAGGGTGAATACGCCAGCAGATAATTAAACTCTTCTTCATTTTCCGCAGAGCCATACTCCTCTTTCCAGATATTGGCAAACTTGTTCTTATGGTAGCGGATCATATCCAGAAGAGGTACGATAACCACTGCAGCAGCAAAAAGTTCAGGCTTCTGAACCAGGCAGGCACCCGTGAGTAGTCCACCATTACTGCCACCCATAATGCCTAAATGCTCCGGCGATGTATATTTTTCATTTATCATAGATTATCATGTTTATATAAACCCTAATTAGTTATTTTCATTAACCCAGT
>CAZAHZ010000186.1:0-6888 GCA_964485055.1 uncultured Candidatus Cloacimonadota bacterium | reverse complement strand
TTTTTTTCAATCGCTTCCACCTTCTCAAACAGCTCATTAATTGTCTTCTGCTGCGCACTGGCGTCCTTGTGTTCCACGATTTTCTCAAAAGCACCCTCGCTGTTTCTCACTATCCTGCCATATTGCAAAGGATCAGCCAAAATTGCCGTTAGAACTGTACAGGCAGCTTTCTCATTTTGATGTATTGAATACATCTTCCGCAAAGTTCCCGATTTCAAAAGAGGCACATCTCCATATAGGATAAAGATGATACCCTTGAAATCCTGCAAGGCTTCCCGGCATACCATGATGGCATGTCCTGTGCCGTTCTGGGGTTCCTGAACTGCAAAAATAATCTGCTTATCTGGTTTAATCACTGATTTCACTGTTTCTCGTCCATAGCCGATTACCACGATAATGCGTTCGCTTCCTATTTCAAGGGCTGTGGTTATCACGCGATTGATCATTGGGATTCCGGCAATCTCAAAAACAACTTTCGGCAGATCACTTTGCATCCGCGTACCTTTGCCTGCTGCTAGAATGATAGTAGCTGTTTTCATTGTATCTTACTCTCTTTCAATTTGTTATATATTTCCTGTATGGATTTTCCCAGGACAGGATGCCTGAATTCAGGATCAAGTTCCAGCATTGAGCTAAGCACAAAAAGGCGATTATGAAGATCAGGATGCGGGATTTCCAATTCACTGTCCTTGAAGATCAGGTCAGAATAAAATAATATATCAATATCTATTGTTCTGGGTCCCCATTTTATCACTTTTTTCCGCTGAAGTTCTTTTTCTATTATCCGGCATTCTTTTAGAACTTCACTTGGTGTAAGTGTGGTGTCAATTGCTATCACCTGGTTAAGAAAATCCGGTTGTTCCACAAAACCATAAGGACTGGTTTCTATAACAGGGCTTTGCCCGACGAGTGAAATATGATCAAGTTCGCAGATCAGCCGAACAGCTTCTTTTATATTCAAGCTGCGGTCTCCCAGATTACTGCCAATTCCCAGATAAACTTTCATCTATTTCTTACCATTATGATCTCAGCAGAATCCAGCGAACCATTAATAGGTACTGATGGTTTTTTTATACATATCTCGGCTTTGATGATTTCACTGAAATTGCTCATCACTTTATCCAGCACATGATTGGCGCAGTTTTCCATTAAATGATAAGAATGATTTTCCATTATATGCTTTATCAGGTTATACACTTTGGTATAGTCAATTGTGTCCTCGATATGACGGATATGCTGATCATTTTTTTCAGAAGTTTCCAGCTCAAAATCCACTATATAACGCTGTCCCAGTTTCCTCTCTTCCGGCTGTGTGCCATGATAGCCAAAAAAGACCATCTTATTTAGCTTAATCTTCATCTGATAACTCCGTCTCAATTTCAGTTTCGTTAAGTTTTTCAATGATCTCAAATTTTATCTTTTTCCCCCATTTTTTATCCAGAAAGAAAATTAGCAGCCCACTTATTCCCAGCGATAGAATAGACCCCAGTATAGCTAAATTTTCTGAAGCTGAAAACAGATATTTGATCATCAGATAAAATATTAACATAAGTATGATCGGAAATAAAAATACTATGAATGAAGATACGATCCTTATTGCCGGAGAGATAAATATTCTTACTTTATCTCCCACCTTAAAGGATAGGTCTGTGTCTATCCAGTGGCATTTCAGTTTATCGTTCGGATGGCAAAATCCCTTTATTGCACAAGTATCACAACTATCTGATTCCGGCAATTTTACCTGTACTTTACCAACTCTCACTTCCTGCACAACGGCAATATCTTCTATTATTTCCATCATTAATCTCTTCTTTCCAGTTTCTCTATTATTTCTGTGGTTGAGTAGCCTGGATAATATTTGAGAATTATCACTTCGCCACCATAAGCCAGCACAATATCGCTTCCGATGATCTCCTCTGATTTCCAGTCGCCACCTTTAACCAGGATATCCGGCTTCAATACGTTTATTAATGTGTAGGGTGTATCATTAGTAAAGATAACAACGTGATCTACAACAGAAAGAGCTGATAATACTATTGCCCGGTCTATTTCGCTGTTGATCGGTCTGTTCACACCTTTCAATCTTTTGATTGAATTGTCATTGTTTAAGCCCAATATCAGCACATCACCGAGTTCTCGTGCTGACTCCAGATATTGAACATGACCTCGGTGCAGGATGTCAAAGCAGCCATTAGTGAAAACCACTTTTTTCCTCTCATGAGCTAATTCCTGCCTAAGTGCGGTAATTTCTCGCCAGGTTCGTAATTTATTGATCATAAGCTACCATAACTGAAATCCCAGTCCTTGTGTTCTATAGATTTTTGTATATCCGCATCAAGCTTCACCGGATAATTCCCATCAAAGCAGGCAAAACAATGATTTTGCGGATCGGGCACAACCCGCTTCAGCATTTCCAGGCTCATATACATCAGAGAATCCACTCCCAGGAAATCAATAATTTCCAGATACTTCTTCTGGTGTGCTATCAATTCCTGCTGCGTTGGTGTATCTATGCCATAAAAACAGGAATATCGTATCGGTGGCGAGCCAATCCGCAGATGGATTTCTTTGGCTCCCTTGAAGCGGATAAGTTTTACTATCTTTTGAAGCGTGGTGCCCCGCACTATAGAGTCATCCACAAGCAGCACCTTTTTGCCATCAAAAAAATTGGGTAAAGGATTAAATTTCTGATACACGCTTTCATCACGTATCGTCTGATCCGGCTTGATAAAAGTTCTCCCCACATAATGGTTTCTGATCAAACCCATTTCATAGGGAATATGCTTACGCTCCGCATATCCTAAAGCGATGAAATTGGCAGAATCGGGAACTGGAACTACTACATCCGGCTCAATATCGTCATTATCTGCCAGTTCACTACCGATGCGTTTGCGAACTTCATAAACGTTTTGCCCGAATTCGAAGCTATCGGGTCTGGAAAAATATATATGCTCAAAAATGCAATGATGAGCATTTTTACTTTCCCCAATTTCCTGGGGTGCAATTTCATATTCCTGTATCCCATTTTCGCTCAGACAGATTATTTCTCCCGGTTTCACTTCCCGCTTCCATTCCACTCCCAGAAGATCCAGGGCACAACTCTCACTGGCTGCCACATAAGAACCATCCTTGAGCATCGCAATGCTCAGCGGTCGGATACCATTTGGATCACGGAAAACATATAATTCCTTCCTGGTCATAAAGACTGTGGAATAAGCACCCTTCAGATCATGCATCAGATCGCGGATTGCCTCCACTACTGTCTGGTTTTTTAATACTATTTTAAAGACTATGTAGCGTATCAATAATTCGCCGTCATTTGAACTGTGAAAAAAAACTCCCTGCTCCTCCAGATAGTCACGCATGGCTTGATAATTGGTTATATCACCATTGCTTGCCAGCGAATATACCGGTCCAAACAAGGTTTCCACCAGATGTGGCTGTGAATTGTATTCATTCGAATTGCCACACGTGGGATAGCGGACATGACCGATGGCGATTGTGCCCGGAAGGTTATTTATCACTTCGGGACGGAATACGTTTTTCACCAGACCCATCTTTTTATGAAGTTTTATATACGCTCCATTGGATACTGCCAGTCCGCAACTTTCCTGTCCCCTGTGCTGTTCTGCAAACAGTCCCAGCGTTGCCAGTTCCGAAGCTTGCTTAGTCCCAAAAACACCGACTATTCCGCACATTTTACCTTCTGCTTACTTTTTTTTAAAGGTTATTTTATTTTCCGTGCCAGCTAACAACCTGACAATATTCGCTTTGTGCCGGATTATTATAAATCCTGCTACCAGACTGACCACTGCCAGGTATTGCCAATCTGTAAAATTATTAATTATATTAGATGTTAGCACATATAAAAATAGAAATCCGGCTGCGAGGATAGACCCCAGAGATACGTATCGGCTGAGCAGCACGATGATCACAAACAACAGCAGCGCAAAAAGGCAGGGGAGAGGTAATAGATCAATGAACACGCCAGCAGATGTGGCTACGCCTTTGCCACCCTTAAAACTCAAGAATATTGTGAAGATATGACCGGTTATAGCAATCAAACCTATCAGGATATAGAAGCCTTCATTTACTCCCGGCAGTAAATACCTGCCGATTTCAACCGCCAGCAATCCTTTACCCATATCCAGCAAAAGCGTGATGATGCCGATTTTTGTGCCTAATACGCGTAAAGCATTTGTTGCTCCCACATTCCCGCTTCCGTAATTGCGGATATCTATACCACGTAATTTACCAAAAATATAGCTAAAGGGCAGACTGCCCAGCAGATATGCTGCTGCTATGGAAATAATAAAATTTATCCAGTTCATTGCCTTTTATTACTCCTCTTTTCCCTTTCTGCCGCGAATATGCATCCGGAATGATACTCCTTCCAGAGAGAATTTTTCCCGCAGTTTGTTTTCTATATATTTTCGATAATGCCTGGTTATCAATTCCGGATCATTACAGAAAAATATAAAAGTTGGCGGATTGGTTTCCGTCTGTGTACAGTAATAGATTTTGGAGTGTTTGCCTGATGAATGTGAAGGAGCAAAGCCTGCTGTGATTTCAGCCAGGAACACGTTCAATTCTGCTGTTGGTATCCTTCTTCTGCTGTTTTCTTTGATCTCCAGCATTTTCTTGACGATGTGACTGACCCGCTGACCGGTAAGTGCCGATGTAAAAAGGACTGGCGCATGACGGATGAATTGTAATTCTTCCCGGATGAGGGTGATAAATTCACCGGTTGTCCTGTTATCCTTTTTTACTAGATCCCATTTATTGACCACGATCATAATATCACGATGATGACGCTCTGCAAATGAGGCTATTTTCTGATCCTGGCTTGATACCTCGCGAGTGGCATCCAGAACCAGTACAACCATGTTGCTCTCATGTATCGCATCTATTGTCCGCATGGAACTGAAATACTCCACGCCATACTTAACTTTGGTCTTTCTTCGTAAACCCGCCGTATCTATTAATATAATCTCCTGCCCGAAATATTTTACAGTTAGATTTGTCGTATCCCTCGTTGTTCCGGGAATTTCATCTACGATATTAGTTTCTTCACCTGTAAGCCGATTTATTATGGAAGATTTTCCCGCATTTGGTCTGCCCACGATAGCTATTCTCACTTGATCTTCACGCTCTACTGCATCGTTTTCATACACCGGATTTACCATGTTGACTATCTCATCCAGAAGATTTCCGCAATTTCGTCCCTGCGAAGCTGCTATTGGAAAAGCTTCTCCAAAGCCTAATTGCAGAAATTCATAGAGATCAAACATGTCTTTTTCTGAATCTACTTTATTTACTACCAGAATTACTTTTTCGCGTACCGGATTCAGCAATGTCGCTATTTTCTGATCAAAATCTGTTATAGATGTCTTGGCATCTACCAGAAATAGTATTAAATCTGCTTCTGAAATTGCCACTTCTGCCTGCCACTTGATGGCTTGCGTCAGGGTGTCATCTGTAAATGGTACTATCCCGCCTGTATCTACAAGTGTGAAATATATACTATTCCATTCCGCTATCTGATATTTTCGGTCACGCGTGATGCCTTCCTCAAAATCCACGATGGCGCTACGCTTCCGGCATATCCGATTAAAAAGCGTTGATTTTCCTACATTGGGACGACCTACTATTGCTACTATACTTTTTCTCATCTTTATATTTTATCCTGATACCTTTTTTAACTTACTCTTCATAATAAATTCTTTATTATCAATCACTTTCACTCTCAGGCATAAATTTTCAGTTCACCCGAAATGTCAAATATTATAAATCCCAAAACCAGCCATCCCTTCCGCTTTCTCCACAATACTCCTCACTGCGTTCACCATGTTCACTCTGCCTTCTCCTAAAATCTTCCTTTGCGTCCTTTGCTCCTTTGCGTCCTTTGCGTTAAAACATTTGGGTAATATCATCAGCTCCAACCCAAAGAATCTCCCAAAAGTTCTGTCCTGAGTACAATCCAGAACTCTTGTAAGATTCTTCTCAACTTCTACCTCTCTTCTCCTAAAATCTTCCTTTGCGTCCTTTGCGTTAAAACATCTGGGCGACATCATCAGCTCAAACCCGAAGAATCTCCCAAAAGTTCTGTCCTGAGTACAATCCAGAACTCTTGTAAGATTCTTCTCAACTTCTACCTCTCTTCTCCTAAAATCTTCCTTTGCGTCCTTTGCTCCTTTGCGTCCTTTGCGTTAAAAATGAAGGAATTGAGAACGAGAAGTCAGACATAGACAAATATTTCTTGACAATAGATGGATATTTCAGGGTATAAAAATCAGGTCGGGTTGCAGTTGAGAGAAATGGTACAGTTAATAATCTGCAACCGGCAAAAAACTCACTGGGACGTTAAGGAATAACTATGATCTGGAAGAAGGGAGTTAGATTAATAGCAGTTGTTATTATTGCAATGATATCAACAACCTGTGCACGGACGGTAACATTTTCACATTCAGTGCGGGAACGCATCAATCTTTTGGATGAAGACCTGAAGAAGATTCAATTTTATGTTTCTGAGAAGATAGTTATCAAGCGTGAATTCATAAACTGGTCATCGGAGATCAATCGGGATCATGATCTTCGTCAGATAGGCAATCATTATCTGGAAACAGTGATCATCAATACAGATACTCCGGGAATAGTGGTGGAAGCCTATGATGAGGAGCTGCATGTCAGTTTTGAGCCAGACCCAAATTTTTACCTGGTTTTTTGTCAGAGCTGCAGTGAAAATAAAAAGGAATCTGATCTCTATACTCTATCGAGTTTTAAGATGAAAGGCAGAGAATTGGAACCTGTGGAGGATAGCCGGTTGTTTGATAGTGTGTCCAAGGATGCAGTATTTTACTTCACAGAATATGGTAACCAGGAATTTTA
>CAZAHZ010000185.1:0-7031 GCA_964485055.1 uncultured Candidatus Cloacimonadota bacterium | reverse complement strand
CGATGTTTATAAGAATACAGTAGCGTGAAATAACTATCTTTATTTTTCTAAGGAGTGGACAATGAATCGTATCTCATTAAGAAAAATACAAATAAGAATTCCTCTACCCCTTATCGGGATAGGTTGCGGGGTTCTGGGTCTCAGTACCACTAAATTTACTCTGGAATTAGGCAAATGGGCTTCAATTTTACTCCGGGCTCTTGAATACCGGGGTTATGATTCTACGGGGGCAGTTTTTCAGGATGATCAGAAAAATATCAGGTTAATGAAAGATGTGGGAGCACCCAGCACTTTAGTAAAAACTTTGGGAATCGAAGCTGAGAGTGGACAGATATTTTGCGGACAGGTGCGCTGGGCGACTTTTGGTGATGTAAATCAGCGTAATGCTCAACCGCACTGGGTGAAATGCAAGCAGGAATTGTATGGTGCCCACAACGGAAATATCACGAATTGTCAGGAATTAAAAAAGTTTCTCTTATCCGAAGGTCATAACGTGGAAAGTGACAATGATGGAGAGATGCTGGTTCATACAATAGAGCATTATTTTGATAATGAATTGAACCGTTATGCACTAAAGAAGCAGAAAGATAGTGAATTTCGTCGAATTTGTCTTCGCAAGGCAATAGTTATTGCTTCCCGTAAAATGGTTGGAAGCTATGCTGCCGTAATAGTTGATCCCGTCACCGAATACAGTTATGCCATAAAAGCGGGCAGCAGTCTATATTTTGGTATTGGTAAAAAGGATGATCTTGATTTTTGCCTTGCATCATCTGACCTGACAGCAGTTCTGAAATTTACCAAGCAACTCGTTAATGTCCGAGAAGGTGAATTTATTGAGTATTATCAGGATAAATATCAGGTATATGCCTTTCGGGATTTACGCGTAAAGAGACCAAATCTACCAGATCTTGATTTTAAAGCAGGTGATGAAATTGAGAAAAAGCCGGTTCGTTCACGCTTACGCGCTGAAGATACAGAGCTTCTTCCCCAGTACAAATTTTTTATGAGGCAGGAGATCCACGCAGAAGTGGAGACGACCGGAAAGCTGGTGAAGTTGTTTCAGGGAGGATCAAATACTTCTCGCTTTATGCTGGCATTTATTCGTAAGGCAGGATTATATAAGGAATTAGATGAACTTAGAAAGCAGATACTAGCTGAAGATCTGTTAGAGGATCAGCAACGCATATTTTCAGAGTATGTTAATTCAGATAAAGGTAAAAGTTTTTATAGAAAAGCGGTCGAGCAATATCCCAAAATCTATGCAGAGCTTTTCAAGGAGAAATTTGACCGTAAATATTTCTTTTCAAATGATAAGAATGTATTTCTGGAATTAATGGGAAGAGATTTTGATAAAAGCAAGCAGCTTTTGGCAAAAGCATTGGATTCCATAGTCGAGGAGTTGGATGTTGCGGAATTCGAAGCTGAAGTGACAAAATTTCTGGAATTGGTTGAGAAGACAATCAGGAAAAATGGTAACATCTATTCAATTGCCTGTGGTACGTCTTTTCATGCCACAAAAGTTGCGGGGCTTTTCTTTAATGAGATAGCACGTCAGGCGGTGATACCTGTGCTTCCCGGAGACTACCGGGGGCAGTACTCCAGCAGTCTGCGTGATAATGATGTAATCATTGGTGTATCTCAAAGTGGAGAGACCAAAGACCTGATAGACATCTTTAACGATGTAGAAAAATCCGGGAAAAATGTAAAACTGGTAGTTCTTGTAAACAATATAAATTCAACACTTGGACAGGAGAAAAGTGATATATCCATTCCGATATATTGTGGACCGGAGATGGCAGTACCGGCTACCAAGAGTTTTATGAACCAGATCGTGCTGTTTTATTATCTGGCAATACGCGTGGCGTTGATGAAACTGGAAAAATTTCCTGAAAGTATGGAAGGTATCAGCGGGAAAGAGATAGAAAACCGGTTGAACACAATTAACAGGATACCGAAATTGATAGCCGAAACTATTGAGACCACTCAGGAACAGATCATAGATGTAGCGAGTAAAATATATATGGAACCTTCCATGCACATCCTGGCAACAAAGATGACCGGAGTAGCCAAAGAAGGAGCTCTCAAGATCAGAGAAACTGTGCTAAGTCATACTGAGGGGGGCGAAGCTTCCGAATTCAAACATGGTCCCAATACGATCCTGGGTAAGAACACAGTTTATGGCGTTAAAAACGTGAAAGCTCTGATAAAGGATATGAATAAACATCTGGATAATCTATATCAGGAAGCAGTGGCTCGTGGAATAACTTCAGAAGAAGTTATGAAGATCAATAATGACCTGGCGCCATACATATTCAAACGAATAAATCCTTTCAACCTTAGTGAACCAGCAACCCGCTTATTTGAAGATTTCACAGGCGATTATGATTTCTTTGCCTCTTTATACCGGAATTATCCCCTTATTTATATCACAGGTCCTGATGAACGTGATATAAATCTGACAATTTCACAGATCAATACTCATAAGATCAGGGGAGCTGATACTTTTGTTATTGCCGAAGAAAATGATGATCTGCTGGAAAATGCCAGAACCAATCCTCATGATGAAGGTTATTACGGCTGGGGATATATTACACTACCCAAGACCGGAGATACTATTATGACCTCTTTTTCTGCCAGCGTGGTCTTACAGATGCTGGCTCTGAATATGAGTATTAAGAAGATGGATTATTTGAACAGGATAGGGATTATTGATCACGGCGTCCATCCTGACGTTCCCAAAAACGTCTCCAAATCAATTACTGTAGATTAGACCACTATGAAATATCGAATTGGCACAGGTTATGATGTTCACCGGCTAGTGACAGACCGCAGTCTGATCCTGGGCGGTGTGAATATTCCTTTTGAGAAGGGATTATTGGGACATTCGGATGCGGATGTTCTTATTCATGCTGTTATAGATGCCATCCTGGGAGCTCTTGCTCTGGGTGATATCGGCAAACTTTTTCCTGATAGTGAGCAGCAATATAAGAATATCAGCAGCAGGATATTACTGAAAAAAGTGTATAGATTGATGCGTGATAATGGTTACCGGATCAATAATCTGGATGCCACGATTTGTGCCCAGCGTCCTAAACTGCGTATGTACATTGATAAGATGAGAGAAAATCTGGCAGCAGACTTGGAAACATCTATTGAAAATATATCAGTGAAGGCGACCACGGAAGAGAGGTTGGGAATAAGTGGCAGCGAAGAGGGTATAACAGCCAGTGCTGTAGTGATGCTGGTCAGTGAGAGCTGATGCCAAAGCCGGAATTGCTTGTCCCTGTTGGGAATATAGAAGCCTTTTATGCAGCCCTTGAGGCTGGAGCGGATGCCATTTATCTGGGTCTGCAACGCTTTAATGCCCGTGAAAGAGCACGCAATTTTACTATTTCTCAGCTAAGTTCAATTGTCTCGGAAGCTACTAAACACCAGGTTAAAATCTATATCACTCTTAATACACTCATCAAGAACAACGAACTTGCAGAAATATTTGATATATTATATACTCTCGAGAAAATGAGCGTTGATGCTGTAATAATCCAGGATTATGGTATTTATTATCTTCTCAGGAAATATTTCCCAAAATTAAAGATCCATGCCAGCACGCAGATGGGTACCCATAATTCAGCCGGAGCCGAATATTGTTGGCAACTTGGCTTGGAACGGGTCATTCTGGCACGGGAACTAACTATAAATGAGCTGACTGAGATCAAGTATAAAACCTCGATGGAATTGGAAATATTTATCCACGGAGCATTGTGCTATTCCTTTTCGGGGATGTGCCTGTTTTCCAGTTTTCTGGGAGGGATGAGTGCCAATCGTGGGAATTGCTGTCAACCCTGTCGCCGCAAATATCAAACTGAAGATCAGGAAAGATTTATCTTTAATCTCAAGGATAATCAGCAACTGGAATTGATTAGCAGATTAACCAGGCTGGGTATTACCGCTTTCAAGATCGAAGGCAGAATGAAATCCGCTGAATATGTTTATAACGCTACTGCAGCTTACCGGAAAATTATTGATGATCCTCTCGCCAAAAAACCTGCTCTGCAATTACTTGAGCAGGACTTTGGTCGTGAGAAAACCTCCTACTTTCTGGGTGGAAATGTAAAAAACTCAATCTCTGAATTTCCATTTACCGGGATCAAAGCAGGCGAAGTAATTAAATCCGAGCCTGATCTGATGCTCAAAACTGAATATCCTCTCCAGTTGGGAGACCGTTTACGCATTTTATCCGAGCAGGGATATGACAGCCCGGCGTTCAAGGTTAAGAAAATATTTTCAGATGGGAAAGATACAGCTAAATCAGTAGCAGGAGACATTATTGTTCTGCCGGGGATTAATGTTGAATGCGTCAAGGGCGATCTTGTCTTTCTGGTGAACTCAAATCAGAGGAAATTTCCTGACCGGTTGAATAATGAAACAAAAGCGTTTTTATTTAAATTTTCACAGAAAAGAAAAACTGAGATCATCAAAAATCTTGGTGAAGGCAGAACACCGGCAAAAGAAGAACTTTTTGTCAGGATAAATGACAGTAAATGGCTGAGAAAGTTATACCTGGAAAATATAGACAAGCTTATTCTCTTTTTCGATCAGCAGCAATTACAGGCATTCCGTCTGGACACGTCGTTTTTACACAAGATAGCCGGCAAATTGATCATCCAGTTACCTCGCTTTATTGCCGAAAAGAACCTGTCAGATTATGAAAAAGAAATTATCCGGCTAAATCAAGCTGGGATTGATCAATTTATGCTTAGTCATCTCAGCCAGAAACTCCTGTTTACCCGGGTTAAAAAAGTACGATTATACACCAGCGAAAATGTTTATGCACTTAATGATGCTGCAACTTCGCTGTTAAAAGAACAGCAGATCACTAACTGGATATATCCTCTGGAAAATGATTTTCCAAATCTGATCTCCGGTAATGATCGCCGTGGTATTGTCCCGCTATTGTTTTATCCTGAGCTGTTTATCTCAAGAATGCCCGCAGGAATTACCGATGATACGGAATTCAAGGATGAACGGCAAAGTTATAAAAAGAAATCGAGAAATGGTTTGACCATCATTCTGCCGGCACATCCGGTCTCGTTGCTGCAATTTCACCGCAGGCTCTTCGACAAGGGATTTAGAAGGTTTCTGATTGATTTTTCCTGGTTTACACCCTCCACAAATACATTTAACAGAATATTAAAAAACTATCAGACTTCTCAACCGGAGCAACCGGCTACCACTTTTAATTTTAAGATAGGTCTAAAATAAAAAAGAATATCAAGTAGAGAGGGATTGATAAAGAGATATGGCTGGCAGGGAATTATCGGGTAAAAAAAGACCCCAGATAAATTATATATCCGGGGTCGGCTTTTAAGGAGGGACAAATTTATTTCAATAATAACATTTTACGGGTTTGCAGGCAGTCTTCGGTCTGCATTTTGTAGAAATAGACACCGGATGAAACGGGCTTATTTGCATTATCTCTACCTTTCCAGATAATATCATATTTACCGGTTTCCTGAAAATCGTTAACCACTGTCTTCACGAGTTGTCCCCGAATATTATAGATTTCCAGTTTTACCTGACCAGGAGTACAGAGCTGGTAGCTGATAGTAGTTTCCGGATTAAACGGATTGGGATAACAGCCGATCAACTCAGTAATCTGCGGGATCACATCCTCAGGCGCATCCGTGTAAACAACGTTGAGCAGGACAGGAACATGCACATCAGCATAAATATCCACGGAAGAGATCACGACATCGCACTGGTGGAAACCTTCTTCCAAATCGGTAGCGTCAATCGAGATGGTGACAGGATCAGTTTCACTGCTATTCAGGCTGCCATTCTGAATATCAAGAGCTATCCAGGAAAGCGGATAGGTAAGTTGCAGCGTATCAGCAACTTCATGAGGTGCATCCCCAAAACCATCGCCGATGATCATATATCCGATATCCATTACTCCGGTAAAATTCTCACTGATGATAACATTAACATCTGCTGAAACATGTTCACCAGTTCTAAGTACACCGAAGCCATTGGGAGTGATACCAAACCAGGTGACCAGGGCTCCGTTACCGGTATTTCCGTCCCATTCTATAATGCGATCACCGGTAATTACAAAATTAGTCGCTGATTCTGCTGTGACACCATCAGGAAATTGAATATTAACTCCCTGCACCCATTCGTTATCAATACTGTTGTTATAAACTGTAAAAGTCCAGGTGGTGGATTCTCCGGGTTCAAAGATAGTTGTGGAGTTATTGAGAAAACAATTTTCAACATTTCGGGAAGTCGGATTTTCTGTTCGGACGGAATACAGTATTGTTCCACCGCCAATATTACTGAGGTTTAAAATATCTTCAATTAAGGAATATTGATCACATTCCAGTTCCAGCATAATAGGATTTACATGCAGAACCGGCGGGGCAGGAACACCGATAGGCGGAAAGATTATATAATCCAGCCAGGCACAGTCATCACCGAATGATGTTCCACCATCTTTTATATATTCCCAGCGAAGTGTATGATGACCGTAGCGGATATAATATGATTCTTCGCTCCAGTCAATAGTTCCGCTCCATTGATCCATCAGTTCACCGTCTTGGAAGAAGCGGAAAAAATCACACCCGCTTTCTGAAGAGACTTTTTTATAGAAGCTGAGATTAGCATCGGAGAGGAAATCAACTTCCAGAACCAGGGCAGAATTCTGATTATCCCAGATATCTCCGCTGCGAGCGGAAAAACTTCCTTCCTGAGATTCAGTATCAATCAACCAGTTTTCATTACCCTCAAAAATCCAGTCATAACTGGAAAAGTCACCTGATTCAAAATCTTCGGAAGTGATGCCGATCGAAGTGCGAAAATCCCGATTTATCGAGTAATTGCCGGAGTCCACAGAATAATTCAAAGTGATCTGAGTTCCTACATGCATGAAGCTGTCAGCAGTCACAGAAAAAATTGCGTTTACCGGTTCATCCACGGCAATTTCCCCCAGAAGGTATGTGTAATTATTAACTGTGATATCCATATTTGAGCAG
>CAZAHZ010000184.1:0-7031 GCA_964485055.1 uncultured Candidatus Cloacimonadota bacterium | reverse complement strand
CAGGGACAGCTTGATATCCCACCTGCAATTAAATATCAAGTACACTGTACTCCCAATCCTTTTAATCCCACAACTTCAATCTGTTTTGAAATGCCGGAAACAGACGATGTAAAGCTTGACGTATATAACATCAGAGGTCAACATATCCGCAGATTGGCAAATGAAAACTACCGCAAAGGAGATTACCAGATTCTCTGGAACGGCAATTCTGATAGCGGTAAATCATGTGGCAGTGGCGTTTATTTCTATAGATTGCAGATTGGTGATGAAATTGTTAATAGTAAGATGATAATGTTGAAATGATTACGTGAGAAGTGAGACGAAAAGACAAGAATTAGTATGAAAGTAACCTGTCGTCCTTTACGGGACGGCAGGTCTTTAAAGAAGGAATAAAGATTATGAGAGTTTTATTTTTTTTCTTATCAGTATTATGCATTACGATAATGCTGTATTGTGACCTGCTGGAAGTTGACATCAATGGCAATTACGATTACCTGGTAATTCAGGAAGCAATTGAAGCTGCTGTAGATGGAGATACAATCCTTGTGCATCCGGGGCATTACTTTGAAAACGTGGATATGATGGGTAAGTTGATAGTATTAGGGAGCTTGTTTCTTACAACAGGTGACAGGCTGTATATTGCAAATACTATAATTGATGGGAATCAAACGGGCAGTTGCGTAATAGCTTTTGATGATGAGCCACTAGGAACAAAATTATCTGGTTTTACTCTGATGAATGGTACCGGAACTGAACAACAGTATGGGACAAATATTTTCAATGGGGGGGGGATATTTGTATGGGGAGGTTATCTTGATATAGAAAGTTGCATTATTGAGAATAATATTGGTGCCTGTGGTGGAGGCATAACAATATTTTCTAACAGCAATGTTAATTTGAAGGATGTAACTGTCAGAAATAACCAGGCAATTTATATGGGGGGTGGTTTATATATTTCAAATGGGAATAGTGAAGTTAATTTTGATCCTAGTTACAGATGTAATTTATATAATAATTATGGGTGTAAAGGCAGTGATATCTTTATTGATTACCAGGGTGGTAATTTAGATATATTTGTTGATACATTGACAGTAGAAAATTATTGGGGTTATTATATCTACCAAGAGGATGATGGTAACCTGGGGGCACCTGTTTGGACAGGTTTATCAATCGAGATGGAAAATGTTTGGATGGAGCCAGTAAACTCAGATCTGTATGTTTCTACCGAGGGTGATGACAGTAATTGCGGAACTAATTCCGGGGAACCCTTGAAAACAATAAGCTGGGCAATGAATATCATTGATGCTGATGCTGAAAATCAGCACACAATATTTTTGGATGAAGGAGTATATTCACCTGAGACTACAGGAGACAAGTTTCCTTTTCAGATCAAAGGTGGAGTAATAATTTCAGGAGTGTCATCTGAAAACACTATTCTGGATGGAAATAATTCAACTGTAATAATCAATACATGTTATTGTGTAGGAGATATTGGGTTAAACAATCTGCGAATTATTAACTGCTATGTAGAGGAATGGAATACACCCAATGCACTTGCCCAGCAGGATGCAATTTCTTTAGGATCATATATTTGGGGTGATTTAACTATTGAGAATGTTGTATTCGAAAACAATGATCCTGTATACTGTGTATTGAGAACCGGCATCAAGGGGACCCAAATCCTGAACAAGATTGTAATTAAGAATAATATGGTTTCTCCTATGAGAATTAAAATGAACAATATTGACGAGCAAACTTCAGCTTACATAAGTAATATAGTTATACGCAATGGAGAATGGGGTTATGCAGGTTTGAATGGAAATAGCTGTACTTTCCCCAATTTTTATGTCAGCAATTTATTAATGAGTGGCAATGACATAGAATATGATGAAACTGGGTTCCCTCTGAGCTTTTCCTTGATGAGCATTGCTTATGGTTTAAACTGTTACATGACTAATTGCACGTTTGCCTGTAATTCTGCTGATATTCCTGAGGTTAGCGGGGCAATAATATTGGGAGATGAATGTAATCTGGAAATCTATAACAGTATTGTCTATGATAATGAGGTCTCATACTCAATATTGAATGCAGGAAGTATTCCAGGTCATTATCTTAAGGTTGAAAATTGTCTGATAGAAAATGGTATTAATGGAATTTATGGTGTAAATAGTACGAACGAACTCATCTGGGATTATGAAGATAACCTTAATTGTGATCCCCAGTTTGTAGGGGCAGGTAATCATCCACAGTCATTATGTGAAAATTCACCATGCGTGGATGCCGGAACTCTGGATCTGCCTGATGGTTTGGAATTACCTGAAACAGATATTGCCGGTAATCTGCGGATATGGGGTCATGGGATAGATATGGGTGCTTATGAATATAATCCGTTCAGCCATCCGATAAGTGAGGATGTAATAGCTTATGATAATGAGCTTTTTGTATATCCGAATCCTTTTTATTTTGCAGAGTCAAGGAGTAATCAAGTTACGATATTGTGGAGCGGAGATATGTCTGATACAGAGATGGAATTTGAGATATTTAATATCAAGGGGCAGCGCATACGCGAATGGAAAATTGATCATCCTTCATTATATTCCGGCTCGACAAGAAATGAAAAATTGAAAATAAATTCAGTTGTCTGGGATGGGACAAATCAAGCAGGTGAAGCAGTAAGTAGCGGAGTGTATTTTGTGAGAGTGAAGATTGGGGATGAGTATCAGGCACAGAGGAAGATCACGGTGACAAAGTGAGCTGCTTTGCAAGCTGCTTTGCAGCGGTGACAGGTGATTTGTGACTGGTGACTGGGAATCTAAGAGAAAGAAAGAAATTAAGGATGAAGGATGAAATGTAATCAGGCGATATTCATCAGATAATGGAAGAGGTAAGCTTTGATGTGCTCTTTGTCTGAAGAAGAGATATGTTCATCAGTAAGTTTATCGAGTAAAGAATAAATCATGTTGCGGGATTCAAAACTGATGGATTCCAGTTTATAAAAAAACTCATCATACCCGCCAATTATTTCTTTCAAATAAATATCCTTTTCTGTTAACATAATATCTCCATAGAAGTTTTATTACATTATTTGTTCCATTTGACAGAAAATCACATATAACGCATTAAAAGCGGAGTTTGAGCAATTTCAGGAGATCAGGTCAGGGTCGAAATCGCTCAAAATGTGCAAAAGTGAACAATCGAAAAAAGCGGAAGTAAATAATTTGTTAAAGAGAATAAATTCGTTAATATTTACATAGGGAATATTCAAAATAAGAGTAAAAATAGGAGGAAACGGAGTATAGGTAAAAAATAATCATGTAAATAAAGAGAAATTTATTGACAACATAATGCAAAAAAAACAAAAAAAGATGTGAAGGGAACGAAGTGTGATGGTTAATATTACGAGATATAAAAAACTAAACCTTATGGAGGTATAATGAAAAGGCAAATCTTTTTGATTTTGTTTTTTGCTCTTGCTGTATCTATGCTTCAAGCTGACCTGACTGAAGCAGGTTTTGTGATGAGCGATATAGATCAGATGGGGCTAAATCCGTTTGATTTTCAAGTATCAAGCAGTGACCTGCAGGCAGGTGATCAGGCAATATCATTTCAATTTATTCTTAACTATGATCCAGTGCTTTTAGTTTATAATGGTTATACTGCTGGAGCTAATCTACCCGGAATCCTTGTAGTTAATGATTTAACTGCCGGTCAAGTGAATGTAGCTTATGCCGATGCAACGGCGTTGACTGGTATTAATGAATTAATTACTTTAAACTTAACTCCTATCGAACCCTGTGAAACAGCGATCATGATGTCGGAAGCACGCTATAATAATACTGATATAACAGCCATCACCGGCGGATCAGTAATTATTACTGCTTTTCCAGAAATAGCTTTTGTCATAGAAGATGTAGTCCATCAGGGATTAACGGAGTTTGATGTCTCTATTACCAGCAATGATATCAATGCAGAAGACGGGATTATCAGTTATCAATTTGAGGTTGAATGGGATGCCTATATGATCGAATTCGTTGATTATTCTTATGATGAAAATCTTACAGGACAATTAGTGGTAAATACAACTGAACCCGCTATGATTTCTGTAGCTTACGCTGGTTTTGATCCTATCGTAGGAATTAATGAACTAATTAATTTGACTTTTATGCCAGTTGATCATGGAAACACCAGCCTGGTTGTTGGAGAAATGGCATATAATAATTATATTATTGAAGAAGTTCTAATGAACAATGTAACCATATATCCTGCGTGGGAAGAGATGCAGATCGAAGTTACCGGAGCGGATGTATTCACGGGCGATCAATTTGGCAGCATGATAAACACTTCGTTGATCATGCTGGAGAATGATATTATTGCCCTGCAGTTTATACTTACCTATGATGCAGAATTACTGGAATATGCCGGTATCGGTGGAACCGGTACCCGTCTTGATGAATTTATAGTCAATGCCACAGTACCCGGAGTGATCCAGGCAGCTTATGCCAGCAGTGATCCGCTTTACGGAGAAGGTTTATTAGTTGAATTCCTGTTTAATGCGATTAGCGATGGCACTACACAGATAGCCTTAACGGAATTTGTTTATAACAACACCTATATCACAAACCTGATACCGGGTGACGTAACTATCACCAATCCGAATAATCCACCAGTAGCTTTTGCAGGAGTGGATTTTGCGGTTAACGAAGGTGACGAAGGCATGCTGGATGGCAGCGGGTCTTATGATCCTAATGAAGACGTAATCACTTATCTCTGGGAAGGTGATCTGGTTCTTTCGGATCCCTTTATTGCTACTCCTGGATTTATTGCTCCCCAGGTAAATGTTAATACCGATTTTGTTATGACTTTAACCGTTAGTGATGGTGAATTTGAGAGTATTGATGAGGTTGTCGTAACCGTTGTCAATGTTCCAATACCGGAAGATGCGGTAATCTCGGTTGATAATATTGAAACAGCGGAAGGTGAAGAAATATCTACAGGAATTTATACAACACCACTTGATCCGGAATTTGGAATTATATCATATCAGTACATATTGGATTACGATCCTTCTGTGCTAACCTATACAGGATATTTAGCAGGTGAGGGTATGCCGGAAGGCATATTGATAGTAAACGGAACAGAACCAGGAACTATCCAGGTAGCTTTTTCAAGTGCTGATCCCATAACATCACCGGATGCTTTGAACTATTTGACTTTCACAGCAGCAGGAACGGGTGAAACTGATCTTGTGATCAGTGATTTCTATTATAACAACATTGCGATTACAAACCTGGAAGCCGGTAATGTGCTTGTTCATGTACCATTTTATTATATTAATGTATATGCAGAAGATTTTGAAGCTGGTCTGGGAATGGAATTCATCTGTAATATAATGACGGAAGAACTTCAGGAAAACTGGAATATAATTTCTTATCAGTTCCATTTATACTATGATCCTGGCATGCTGGAATATACGGGTTATCAGTTAGGTGAAGTACCTGCCGGTGGCAGTTTGCTGGCTTATGAAATGGAGCCTGGGCATCTTTCAGTAGCTTTTGCAGATTATAATCCGTTAGCGGGAGCTGGAAGTCTGGCAGGCTTTAGTTTTATTCCGCTTCAACTGGGCACAACAACAGTTGAGCTTGATCAATTCAAATATAATGCCACATATTTGCCCAATGTCGGGAACGGAACAATCACTACTGGAATTCCTTATGCTAATGCAGTGATAAGTGCTCCCGAACTGACAGTTGGTGGTGGAGATACTTTTATAGTAGGTATCAGCACTTCAGAAGTACTTGAAGCCTGGAATGTAATTTCCTTCCAGTTTGATCTGGGCTTTGATCCGACCATGATGGAGTTCACGGGCTATCAGACAGGCTCGATAATCGATTCCGGAAACCTCTTAGCGTTTGAAAATGCCGATGGTAACGTATCGGTGGCTTTTGCAGATTTTATGCCTTTAAGTGGAGAGGGAACACTTATCGAACTGGAATTTACGGCAGCTCTGGAACTGGGTCAATCTGTCCTTGATATTTCAAACTTCAAATATAATTCACTATATCTGGATAACATCAATGATGGTCTTGTAACTATAATTGAACCCTATGCAGATGCAGTGATCACCTGTTCTGATGCAGAGACACGCGAGGGAGATAACTTTACAGTAGGAATCAGCACAAGTGAAATCCAAGAAGCCTGGGGAATAATTTCCTTCCAGTTCAATCTTGGATTTGATCCTGCTTATGTGGATTATGTAGGTTACGAAGCAGGTAACGTGATCACTTCCGGGAATCTTCTGGCATTTGAGAATGCTGCTGGAAATATCACGGTAGCATTTGCAGATTTTATGTCCTTGAGTGGAGAAGGGGATTTAATAGTTCTGGAATTTACTGCTTTACTTCAGGGTGAAACAGTACTTGATGTTAATCAATTCAAATATAATACTCTCTACCTCGATAACCTGGTAGATGGAACAATTACCATAGAGGTGGGCAATTATGCTCCAATCGCCGATGCTGGAGAAGATCAGATAGTATATGAGGGTGACGAAGTTCAGTTGGATGGATCAAATTCTTATGATCCAGATGATCTTCTAAGAATCGAGCGAGAGCCCGACTGGTTATTAAATCCTCCGGATTATGAATATAATGGATTTATCTGGGGTGAGGTTGTGATCAATGGAGTACCTGGTGGAGATCTGGATGATATGATCGGAGCATTTGTGGGAGATGAATGTCGCGGAATAGCTCAGCAAAGTGATGGCAGTGTACAGGATTATACACAATATTTTGATTATATCGCTTTTATGCCTCAGGTTTTCAGCAATGCTCCCAGTGGTGGTGAAATATTAACCTTTAAATTTTATGATGCCAGTGCTAATATGATCTATGATGTAGCAGAAACGCTGGAATTTACGGCTGATATGGTAATTGGCGAAGGTCCTGATCCGTTTATATTCTCAGTTACAGCTGTACCAGGTAGTAATCTGATATATAACTGGTTACCACCGGAAGGCATTATTCTGGATAATC
>CAZAHZ010000183.1:0-7056 GCA_964485055.1 uncultured Candidatus Cloacimonadota bacterium | reverse complement strand
ATAATCACGGGTGGGGCGAGGACACGACCACTGGTAACCAGTTTCAGCAATTTATAATCTGAGGTGAGAAAATGTGGAATTATTTACCTATCTGGTCGTTGCCCTCGCCCCACTTACGGTGTACCGTCAGCGGTGCAAGTCCAACTTATCTGGTCAATTATTAATTAAAGATAATACAAAATCTTTAAGAAAAACGGGGGGATGCCTATATTAATAACCGTTTCCTGGATGATGAATATATTCAAATACTACTGAATCTGGAAGAAGAGGATAAGTATTTCTTTGACGTTTATGCACTGGGTGAATGGGGAGTACTGAGTAACACCATGTATAATAAATAACGGGTATGGAACTTCGAGCAGGAAAGCGGACTGGATTTTAATAATATTGAGAAATTCATCGGGCTGGACTTTGGATTTAATCATCCGGCTGCTGCTGCTTTGATGAGTTTTTATGATGATCAGATATATATCCATGATGAGATATTCCTTAAGCAGCAAACAAATGATGTGCTGATTAAGGAAATGTCCGAAAGGTGGGGAAAGGATTATCAGATCACAGCAGACATTGCAACTCCTAATAAGATAGCAGAATTTGCGAAAACGGGATTTGACATCAAGGGTTGCAAGAAAAATGCGGAATCGGTGAAGAATGGGATTGACTGGATGAAGCAGAGGTGGATCAATATCATGCCCCACTGCACAAATCATATTAATGAAATCCAGAGTTACAAGTGGAAAGAAGATAAAAATGGAGAGAACCTGGATGAACCGGTTAAATACAAGGATGACTGCATGGATGCTGACCGCTATGGACTGGATTATTACCGGCTGTCTGATGGAGATGAAACTAGCGGATATGTAGGCGGAGGTGAGAGAGTATTTGGTGGCGGGAAAGAGAAGGTATTGAGTAAAAGATTTATAGACAATTATAAAATAAATTTAGAATTTTCTTGACGGTTCACTTATAGGTGAACTTTTTTGTTTTATGTGTAAAATTGTAAGGGTAAATTTGAAAAAGTTAAATAAAGATGCTGGATTTGAATATCCTCCTGAGGATATTCTACAGATTTTTGTCAATGAACTACCCCGGGGCAAGCCCCGAGGTATCATAAGGAAAGTGTGTGAATGAAAACCCAGGTTTTCAAACTTTCCTATTTACCCCGACGCAGAGCGTCGAGGAATTCTTTTGATTAAGAAGAAAGAAGATGAGATAATTAGCTTTCTTCAAGTATATAATCATTGGGATAAATTTAATAAGTTTATGCTACCTGATTGGTTAAAAAGGAAGGAAGATACACATGATACCAATTTTTACAGTAGGGAAAATAAAATTGATCCGATATGTAAGAATATGTATGCAATGAAGTGGAGAACTCAAGAATCGAAAAATGCCAGGATTTATTGTAAACAATTAATAATAAATGGCATCTTATTGATTTTTATGAGTTTTCTTTATGAAAAAGATGAATTTGATAAAAAAACAAAAAAAATTATAAAAAGGCTTTGTAAGGCGGATTTCCTAAAAGCCTGGAAAAAAGGAGATTGGAAATGAGACACATTATGGAGGAATATCTAAAAAATTTTGATGCTGATTACATAGATGAAGTAATAGCGATGAATATACAAGCTGATTTTTTAGCTTATGTGTACAATACTTTAAAAAACTTGAAGATGAACCAGAGTGAATTGGCTAGAAAGATGAGAGTCAGTAAGTCATTTGTTAGTGAAATGTTAAATGGTAATAGACTAATTAGTTTAAAGCATATCGCAAAGATTAACAGGATACTTGGATTTTATACTACATTTAGGATTGAAACTAAAGAAAAGTATAAAGAAAGAGTTGAAGCGGAAAGGAGAGGTTGTATAATTTTTGATCAAAGTGTATTTCTGAAAATTAAACAAGAAATTCCATTAGAGAGAATTGCTATGAATAAAGACACTAGCGGATGGAAACAATATATGATTCCAGGGGCATATTCTCAAAAAAGCATAATAGGAGTCAATAATGATCAAGTGCACTAAATCAGACTTAAAAATAGATAATATTTTTTCAATTAAATCGTCTGTAGAAACAATTTTTCTTTCTACAGAGCAGGAGGTAATTTGTTTTGATGATCATCAGGTAAATTTTGAATTCGACAAATTTTATAATAAGGATGATAAAAAATGTTTCCTTATTATATTAAATGTTGAAATATTACCACCTGATGGTAATCCGGGATATAAAATTATGAGTACAATACATGGATATTTTACGATTGATAATAACGCTGAGATTGATGATAATCAAATATTCGATTATCATAATACTGCATTAGCAATTATAATTAGTTATTTAAGATCACATTTAAGGAATATAACTCATGAAGGAATTTATGGATCTTATCTATTACATTCAATTAATATAGTTGATCTACTAGAGCAAAAAAATCAAGAATTTTTAAAGGAAAAAGATATTCATCAAAAAGAAAGAAAAATTAAGAAGAATAAAAACCGAGGATAATATAATCCATCGAATGGGGTGATTATATGGAAATTAGATTACCTGTATTCTTCGAGTGTCAGCATTATGAAGATGGAAGTCAGCCGGATTACAAGTGCAAAGCATTCCCTGAAGGGATACCGATGGAGATTTTAATAAACGGTCATGACAAGGTAGCGAAAGGACAGGAAGGGGATTCTAAGTAATCATCCAGAAGCTGATTTTGATCTTTTGATAGTTTATTACCTTTCAAGTAATAGAAAAATAATTCGGCAAGGTACTCGGCATTTTCTGTTTGAGCATAACGAGAAATGAAGGGCAGTTTTTCAGACGGTTTTGAATCTAAGAATTTGCTGTTTTTTATGTACTCATCATCATTCATCCAAATATAAGTGAGATTATGGCCAATTCCATGAGTAATAGCGTAATAAAAGCTATCACCAGTTAACCATTTATTATTATACATATTAAGTATATACTGATTAATTTCTTCTCTGGACATATCATTGAAACTGTGGGTGTTAATTTTAAGAGTATTTATTCTAAAGCCACCAGCTCGCCTATCAATATCATGTGCAGCCATAAATGTTCCTTTATCATCAACAAACTATAACCCATCTTTACCATTTTTTTAAGAAAATGTACTACCCTATAAGGAGTTAGCCTTTTCCGGGGTCACTACATCTTTTAATATTTTGTAATGACCCTTTCTATTAGAGTGTTTATTAGCCCTAATATTTTGGATATTTTACAGTGAAAATATTCTGCCTGTGCTGCCTGTAATTAACCTCAACTATTCTGCACCGACTGGACACGTTTTCGCGTCTTTTTACTCCCCAGATATTCTACCACTATATAAATCACCGGGATCACTACAAGTGTAAGCATCGTTGTAGTAAATAATCCCCCGATCACTGATCGCGCCAGTGGTGCCCATAATTCTGCTCCCGATCCCATTTCCAGTGCCAGGGGTATCATTCCGAATATTGTAGTAAATGCTGTCATCAGCACTGGACGCATTCTGGCTCGTCCCGCTTTTTCTACTGCTTCAAATACTTCCAGTCCCCGCTGGCGTAACTGGTTGATGTAATCCACCAGCACAATTCCGTTATTTACGGCTATCCCCACCAGCATCACCACTCCCACCATGGACATAATGCTGATCTTGGTTCCTGTGATAAACAGCATCAGGAATACTCCTATCAAGGATAACGGGATTGTGAAAAATATAATAAAGGGATCTATCAATGACTCAAATTGCGATGCCATTACCATATAAACCAGCAATACTGCCACGGCAAAAGCTATCATCAGCCAGAAATTGGACTCCTGCTGGTCTTCTGCCTGACCCCCTATCAGAACCGAAAATTCCGATGGAATTGGTGTCTCATCGAGAATTTCATTAATATAACGCTTGGCTTTATTTAAATCTACTTTCCGGCTTAAATTACAATTAACACTCACCACCCTTTCCTGGTTCTCTCGATTGATCGTCGGTGGAGCTATGGTTTCCACTATTGTACTGATCTGCCGCAATGGTATATTAGCCCCCGTCCTGGTCGGGATCATCAATTGCTCTAATGCTTCCCTGTCATTCCGGTACCGTTTATCAAGCTGGACATATATATTATATTCATCTCCCTCTTCCCGGTAACGCTGTGCCGTAACTCCCTGCACTGAATAGGATATTATGCTCGCTATCTGCAAAGACGATAATCCATATTCATTCATGATGTCCTGCCTCAAATTTACTTCCAGTTGCGGAACTTGTTCTTTGATACTCTTTTCGATATCCACAAATCCTTCCACTTTCTGCATCTTTTCGTAGATTTGATTGGCTATTTCTTCACCTTTTGCCAGATCATTTCCTATCAGCTTCACCTCTATCGCTTTTTCATTTCCCATCATATTGCCTTGCGTGATCTGATATTGTATCCCTGGTATCTTATCAAAACGCTCCCGTATTGATGTCTCAATCTCTTTCTGGCTTCTGGTACGTTTATCTCCTTCCTTTAATTTGAGATGAATCTCCATATTATTTGACGATGAATCCCAAGCCATCATACCTTCCTGTGCCCCATATCGAAGATAAAGTGCTTCAATTTCCGGGGCTGCATCCTGCATCGCTTTTTCCACTGTCAATGCCAATTGTTCCATCTCTTTATAAGGTATCCCCATCCTGCCTTCCACATATATCTGAATATGGGATTGATCCGCCTCCGGCATGAATTCTCCTCCGATAACCGGTATCAAGGCTAAGGAGCTTATAAATAATATAAATACTATTAATAGCACCCGACGTTTGTGATTGATTGACCAGTGCAGAATTTTAGAATACTGACCTTCCAGCCAACCGAAAAACCTGTTCAACATCTCTACAAATCTGTTCTTTTTTCGCTTACTCTGTTCTGCCTGTGTCCTGATCAATCTTGAGGCAAGCATTGGCACCAGCGTTAGTGCCACCACCAGTGATACTGCCAGTGAACTGGTGATAGTGATCACCATATCTCCAAATATCTGTCCCGTTATCCCTGGCACAAATAGCACTGGTAAAAATACGCAGATTGTCGTGATGGTTGAAGCTACTATCGCATTGGTCACCTCGGATGCTCCCAGGTTAGCCGATTCAATCTTCGAATAACCTTCTTCCCGATGACGATAAATATTCTCTAATACCACCACTGAATTATCAACCAGCATTCCAATCGCCAGCGCCAATCCCGCCATGGAGATTATATTCAAGGTCAAACCGCTCATAAAAAGCACCGCAAAAGTGAATATTACTGAGACCGGCATTGAGATTGCCATGATCACACTGCCCCGTAGATTACGCAGGAACAGGTAAATTACCACGCAGCATATTAAAAATGCCAGTACTGCCGTCATTGATAGATTATTAACCGAATCCTCGATAAACTCGCTCTGATCAAACACTATCCCAAACTGCGTACCTTGGGGCAACAATTCCAGGATCGCATTCATCTCCTTCACTACTGCCTTACATGCCTGCACCGTATTTGCATCTGATTGCTTCTGGATGATCAAGGTCACTCCCTGCAATCCATCCACTCGAACATTGCTCTTCATTTCTTTATAATCATCTACAACACTGCCTATATCACCGACTTTGACTGCCTGACCGCCAGTATAGCCTACTATCACATCATTGATCTGCTCCAGGCTGCGATATTCGGAATATACTCTAATATTATAACTCTTGGTGGAAGTATCAATATTTCCCGCCGGCATCAAACCTGACTGAGCACCAATTGCACCCACTACCTGCTGCGAGCTTATCCCATTGGCTGCCATCAGTATCGGATCAAGATTTACATTGATCTGACGCTCCAACCCTCCCATCGTGCTCACGGCTGCCACACCATTTGCCCGTTCCAGCAAGGCTTCTATCCTGTCCATGGATAATGTTCTCAATTCCGCTAATCCCATATTTTCATTAGCCAGCGATATGAACATGATCGGCATCATAGATGGATCAAATTTAAATACCAGTGGATCCGACACATCTTCCGGCAAATAATCCCGCACAAAGTCTATGTTATTGCGCACATTCGTGTTCGCCTGATCCATGTCTGATCCCCAGTTGAATTCCATCAGTATGATCGAAGCTCCTTCTGATGACCTTGACGTTACATTCTTCACGTTTTCTGTTGATATTACCGCCTCTTCGAGCGGTCGCGTTACAAGGTTCTCAATATCCTCCGGTCCTGCCCCGGAATATGCCGTAATAACTGCCACTATCGGAAAATCTATGTTAGGATACAGATCTAATTTTAATTGCGTTAAGGCAAATATTCCAAATCCCACGATCAAAATATAAACCATCGAAATCAACACTACTCGCTTTATTGATAATTCTATCAGTTTCATTTTCTCTCCACAATTAATTTGCTATTAGCACTTCATCCCCGTCTTTTACAATATTCTGTCCCACCACTATCACTTGCTCGCCCATATTCAGTCCTTCTGTGATCTCCAGTCGCCCGAGGGAATGAACGCCTGTCTTCACTGTTCGCATTCGTGCTTTGTCATTTTGTGCCAGGAACACGTAATATTCCTTATCCGCTACCTGCTTGCCGTTATTATCTATCCGCAGCTTTGTCCGCGTCATGATCGCAGCATCTGATAGCACTATCACATTCTCCCTCGCTTGTGTCACCAGCAGAAATTCTCCAAATAGTCCCGAACGTAAACGTTCAGAACCATTCTCCAACAATACTTCTACTTCCAGCGTCCGCGTCATTGGACTTACAGCACTGTCTATTGTTATCACTTTGCCCTTGAATTCCTCTCCCGCAAATGCCGGAAAATGAGCTGTTACTTCCTGACCTGGATACAAGTATTGAAGATCTACCTCGCTTGCCTGTAATCTCGCTGTCACTTTTTTGCTGTTTACTAATTTTATAACGGGTACTCCCGCCGGCACCATCTGCCCCTCACGGAAATATAGCATGGCTATTTCACCTGCTGCCGGTGCAAATATCTTCGTGTAATTTAATTGCTGTTTCGCCTGCTGCAATTGTGCCTCTGCCAGCTCCAAACCCGATTTCGCTG
>CAZAHZ010000182.1:0-7059 GCA_964485055.1 uncultured Candidatus Cloacimonadota bacterium | reverse complement strand
TGATCAAGCGACAAATATACAGTCCGATACCAGTACCCTCCTTACCGCGAGTCGAGAAATACGGATCGAATATTTTCTCCAGATTATCAGGATTAATATGTTCACCTTTATTGAAAATACTGATAACGACATTTTCCGAATCACAATGAAGTCCGATTTTTATTTCCGGTTTTTTCACATTATGACTTTTCATTGCATCCAGAGCATTATTAATGATATTGATTATCACTTGAACAAGTTCATTGGGATTCCCACTGAGATGACACTCATTCTCCAGGTTGAGCACCACTATTATATTATTGATCTTCAGAAGGTAGGAAACCAGGTTAAGAGCTTTTTCAATCACTTCTGAAACAATGAATTCATTAAGAAATTTCGGTTTAAAGAAATCACGGAAATCATCTATTGTCTGGTTCATGTAACCAACTTGTCCCAGGATTACATTAATTTGTTTTTCCAGGAATTCATCGCTAAGTTCATTAAAGTCCCAGGCATCACCAATAGACTGGGCAAGTAACCCGATCGAATTTAAAGGTTGCCGCCATTGATGAGCAATTGCAGAGATCATCTCACCCATAACTGCCATTCTGGATTGAGTGGAAAGGAGATCATCCTGGTCATTGATCCGATTAACTGCATTTTCAAATTCAATTCTGAGCTTTTCGTGCGTAACCTGTAACTCAGCGAGAGATTTTTTTAAATTGTCTAACTGGCTCTGCATCACTTTGTTCTTTTCATCCAGCTCGCTGCTTTTCAATTTGTAAATCTGCGTTTTATGCTTTGCCACAAGTTCAGCTATCTTATCATTTTGATTTTCCTTGTAATATTCTTCAATTAAACCAGTTAATTTATGAAGGTATTCATTAGCACTGGTAATATCTCCCTTTGTTTCATAGTATTTGGCATAAGTGCTGTATATTTTCCTCAGGTTCCATTTCAGATTATTCCCTTTTGCCAGAGCTTCAGCTTCTTCAAGATAACGAACCGCCTGATCCATATCTCCATTTGATATTAAGAGAGCAGCGATGGAATCGCAGGTAGTGCTGATCGAATTAATTTCATTCAGTTTCTTATAAATGTTGTAAGCGAGAAGAAAATTTTCCATGGCTTTCAGGGGTTTTCCTAGTTGGTTATAACTGAGACCACTATTATATAAAGCAGATGCTTCATTAGCTTTCATTTCGTTCTCACGAAAATACAATACAGATTTATTATATATATCCAAAGCTTTTTTGTATTTTTTTTGTTCAAATAAAATATTTGCCATATTCATGCGGATGGTATTCTGAGCAGGATTATTGAATTCTTCAGCAATCTGTAGCGCCAATTGATAAAAATTCATGGCTTCATCGGATTTGCCAGATTGCATATAAACCATGCCTAGATTATTATAACAGCCTAAAAGTTCTAATTTGTTGTTCAATTCCAGATAACGATCCATAGCATTCAAGAAATATTTAATTGCTTCAGAATGGTTGTTCAATTGATGAGCTATAGTTCCTTTGATATTATAAGCTGTGCCGATAGCTAAAGTTAAATTTTCTTTAAAACTGCCTTCTAATAAGCGATCAGCCCATCTTTCTGCTTCCTGATAATTACCACCCAAAAAGCTGGCGTATGCCAGATGGACGAACGAGCTAAGAATGCCTTTATTGTCGTGACTGCTCCTTGCCAGCAGCAACGCTTCTTTAGCCTGTTTGTTGCTTTCTGTGGGTTCAATCTTACTCAAATAACGAGAGTAGTTTAATATTTCCAGAATTTTTTCTTTACCTTTGCTATTTTTGATTTTCTCTAAATATGCTGTTCTTTCCATTATTATTCCTTACACATATATTAATTAAAACTGTCAAAGAAAATATTTTCTTCTTTCAGACCGCATTCGCGCAAACCTTTTAGAATAGAATTGATCATTCCGGGGCTGCCGCAGAGATAGGCTTCGGTATTAGCACTTTTTTTTATGTTTTCTTTCAGAAATGGGGTTATATAGCCGGTTTTCCCCTGCCAGTTATCTTCAGGATCAGGCTTGGAGAGCACGGGATGATATTGAAAATTAGTCAGTTTACTTTCAAAGTCTTTGAGATATGATGTTAGATAGAGGTCGGCTTTGGTTTTGGCACCAAAGAAAAATATTATATTACGGCTGGATTTATTTTCTTCCAGATATTCCAACATGGATTTAATGGGAGCCATTCCTGACCCGCCAGCGATAAATACCATATCTTTTTGCGTATCCCGGATATAAAAATCCCCATAAGGTCCTGTAAATTCTACCAGATCGCCTTCTTTGAGATGCTCATGCACCCAGGTGGTGCAAATGCCTGCTGGAACTAATCTGATAATAACCTGCACCTGTTTTGTCAAAGAGGGATTGGAAGAGATAGAGTATGCTCTGGAAACTGGATGTTTCACTTTGCCATAGGAATTGGTTTGCAATTGCAGATATTGACCTGCCTTGAAATCAATCGTTCCGGGTTCGATCAGGTCTATAACCAATTCTTTGATATCGTAGGTAAGATTGGTAATTTTGATAACCTTTGCCTTGAATTTACGGATATTGAAGATAGCTTCCGGAATTTGAATTTTAATATCTTTTTTAATTTTAACCTGGCAGGAAAGCCTGATATTATCATTGATCTCGTCAGGAGTTAAAAAAGGTTTTTCTGTTGGTAAGAGTGGTCCACCACCATCCAGAACCTGGCATTTACAGAACCCGCAACTTCCCCTGCCCCCGCAGGCAGAAGCCAGAAAAATCTTTTTACTGTTAAGACTATTTAAGAGAGATGAACCACCTTTAACGGTTTCCTGTCTTTTGCCATTAATATCAATTTTGCATTCACCGTAATCAGCCAGAAAGCGTTCTGCTATCACCAGCAGAGCAGCCAGCACTCCACCCGTCAGCATCATTATTCCGGTTGTCTGCAAGATCAGAATCAGCATTATAACCTCTTATTGAATGGCTGCAATACCGGAGAAGCCTATAAAGGCAAGTGCCATTATCCCGGTGATGATCAACGTTATCCCCGCTCCCTGCAAACCGGCAGGTACGCGGTTCAGTTTAAGCTTTTGCCGTAAACCAGCCAGGCAAAGAATTGCCAGCAGCCAGCCAAGCCCTGATCCTGCCCCAAAAGCAACGGATTGCAGGAAAGAGTAATTGCGGATTACCATAAATAATGAAACTCCCAGAATTGCGCAATTGACGGTAATTAAGGGCAGGAAAATGCCTAAAGTGTAATATAGTACCGGTGAAAACCTTTCCACGACCATTTCAGTAAGCTGCACAAAGGCTGCAATCACAATAATGAAAATAATATATTGCAAATAGACAATATCCAGTGGTACAAGTATCAGATGATAAACCGCAAAATTAATGGCAGTGGTGCAGACCATTACAAAAAAGACAGCAAGACCTAATCCAAAACTGGACTCAACTTCCCGAGAAACAGAGAGAAATGAGCACATTCCGAGAAAATTAGTCAGCAGAATATTACTCGTAAAAATAGCTGCAAAAAAAATCACTAAAGCATTTATTTCCATAAAATCCTACTTCTTCCTGACTTCTATCACCCAGATCAGCAGAGCCAGCAGGAAAAAGGCACTGGGTGCCATTACCATAATTGACCACGGTGTCCACCAGCTTCCGAGTATCCGGAAACCAAATATCGAGCCAAAGCCCATCAATTCGCGCACAAAGGAGATGATCAAAAGGACAAAAGTGTAGCCTACCCCTGCTCCTATTCCATCAATCATGCTATCCAGTGGAGAATTTTTGATAGCAAATGCTTCTGCTCTGCCCATTATAATGCAGTTAGTGATGATCAGACCTACATAAGGACCAAGCTGCTGGCTGGTCTCTGGCAGAAATGCTTTTAAAAATAAATCTACTAGGATCACATAAAAGGCGATGATAAATGTCTGAGCCATCATCCGTACACGGGCAGGGATTAGATTGCGGATAGCTGAAATAGTAAACATCGAAAGAGCAAGCGTGAAAATCACTCCTAATCCCATCACCAGGCTGTTCTGCATCTGGTTTGTTACTGCCAGAGCTGAACAAATTCCTAATATCTGCGACCAGATAGCATTTTCCTTGAAGGCACTTTGGAGGAAAATTTCTCGCCTCGTCATTTCCTGTTTACCTCTGTTTTGTCTAAAAAATATTTATTATATATATTCTGCAATTCCTGCTGGACACCATCTACTACAGCCCTACTGCTCGCAGTTGCTCCAGTGATCTGGCGTATCTGTTGACCTGTGGCTTCCTCATTTTCAGAAACCAGTTTCAGGTTATCAAGCTTGTTATTCTCTATTATTTTTTTCCCGGTAAATTGTGACTGAAACCAGTTCTCACTTATCCTCGCTCCCAGTCCCGGAGTTTCCTGCTGAGTAATAACCTTTATTCCAATATACTCGCTAAAATCAGGTGAGATTGCCACTAACAAGTCTATTGTGCTCCATAATCCTTTTACTGATACTGTAAAAATGTAACCCATATCTTTTCCCTGAACGGAAAATAGATAATATTTTTGACCTGCTGTGTTTCCCAGTTTTCTTTCCACAATATATTTTTTATAGATATTGTTAATTTTTTCAACACTTAGTGTCGTTAAATCCTGCTTCTGTAATTCAGGTATTTCAGCAGTAAAAAGATCAAGTAGATAGGTTCGGAAACTTGCTGTCCGATATGCTTCAACCCTCTCTTTGGAAATCTGATAAGAGAATGCGAGTATTAAAGTTAGAATTGCTGATAGAACTATCATAAACACAATTGGATATAATCTGCTTTCCTTAAAACTAATACCGTCTCTCAATTATTTACCACCATTTTTCTTTATATTAAAAGCAAATTCAATAATAGGAGAAAATGTGTTTCCCAGCAGTAATGCAAACATAAAGCCTTCTGGAAAGCTGGAATACCGGCGAATAATTACGGTTAAAAAACCGACTAATACTGCATTGATCCAGATCACTATCTTATGTTTGGGCATAGTAACAGGATCAGTGATCATAAAGACCATGCCAAACATGACGCCACCGGCAGCCAGGTAATAAAAGGGATTTTCTCCATAAATAAGGAAAGAAAAAACCAGGAAGGATAATATTCCTCCAATCATCGGCTGCCATTTGGCTGTTTTGGTTATGATCAGATAAATTGCTGCCAGAATTATTAACAAACTTGAAACTTCACCAATACATCCAGGAATATTCCCTATAAAAAGGTCAGTAAATCGGCTGACTCCTTTTTCGGTCATTTCAGCTAACCGCGTGGCAGCAGTAAGTGCTCTCGGATTTGTCCAATTAACAAAGCCACCGGGAAAAGCAGAAAAAGGAAGCATCCATCTTGTCCCCATTTGCTGAGGGAAAGAGATAAACAAAAATATGCGTCCCACCAGAGCAGGATTAAACAAGTTCATCCCAAAACCGCCAAACACCATTTTCCCAAAGGCAATAGCGATTATCGCTCCCGTTGCTGCCATCCAAAGCGGTATGGAAGGGGGTAAGGTCAATGCCAGTAAACTTCCTGTGACCCAGACTGCCATACTGATCTTGCCTGGTTTCTGCCGCCTGACAAACAGATATTCCGTGAGCACTGCAAAGATATTGGTAACTGCCACCACTGCCAGAACCCGCCAGCCAAATCGAAATACTGCATAGATAATAAGCGGCAGCAGAGCATAGATCACTCTGTTCATAACTTTTTGCTTCAGAAATAGATTTTTAAGCATTTGCTAATCTGAAAGATTATCTGAGATCAGACTGGTTTATATTCGGAGAAATATTTCAGGAACTGAACGCGTTCATAATAAGCCGGGTCTTTGATATTTTTCTGGCTTAATTTACCGCGGAAATCATCAATCTTCAGGTAATTGTGATTGCTCATCCATTGCTGCAGAAATTTATAACTTGATTCCAATACCCCGATACCTTCAGTATATAAACTGCTAACCATCTGAACGGCATTTGCTCCGGCAAGTAACATCTTCACAACTCCAATTCCATCGTGAACACCTGTCGATGAACACAGATCGCAATCAGTTTTTCCATACATTATCCCTATCCAGCGTAAGCTCTGGTGTATATCTGACCGGTTGGAAAAAATACCTGCTGAGACCATTTCCAGTTTCTCAATATCAAAATCAGGATTATAGAACCGGTTGAAGAGAACCAGACCCTTGATACCGGTATAAGATAGATCACGAAGTGTTTTTGACACATTATCAAAATAATAGCTGATCTTTAAACTGATCGGGATTGTTGATTCTCTCGATATTTGTCTGGCTATATGAAAATATTCATCCGATATAGCTTTTTCAGGTAATTTGGGATTAGTAGGCAGATAGAAAATATTCACTTCCAAAGCATCCGCTCCGGCAGCAACTATCTCTTTGGCATATTCTGTCCATGTTCCTGAACGATAGCAGTTTATGCTAGCTATCACTGGAATAGAAAGGGCTGCCTTCATCTTCTTGATCAGTTCCAGATAATTATCCAGAGCATGTCTTTTCTGAAAGTAAGCCAGCATTTCATGCCCTTCCGGATATGAGTTAATGGCTGATTGCTCATCAAATTCACGGATCTCATGCTCAATCTGTTCTTCAAATAATGAAGGTAAAATGATCGCACCCGCTCCCGCTTTCTCGAACTTTTTTACCATCTCCACATCGCGGTTCAATCCACATGATCCGATAATGATCGGACTCTTCAGGCTCAAACCCATATATTTTACACGGGTATCTGTCATTTCTCGCACCCTCCCTAATTATTCTTCAAAACCTCTTCGTCATATAATTTCTCGAATTTAAGTTTATGCCCGGTTTCTTCTTCCGCCAGGCGTCTGAAAACTCCTTCTGTTTCTGTGGCCTTTAAACGTGAAGCAAGATCGGTATAAAGACTCTTGGATGCTTCTTCCCGCTTCATGGCTGTGATCAGTATATCCTGATAGGTCAGGTTTCCCACAGGTTCTTCCTTAACCAGATATTCGCTGATCTGAAGGTCTTCCACTTTTTTATGCTCTATTTTCTCTACACCCTTCTCCAGAATATTAGTCAAAACTGTGATATG
>CAZAHZ010000181.1:0-7068 GCA_964485055.1 uncultured Candidatus Cloacimonadota bacterium | reverse complement strand
GCGAGCCATTGCCCTGTATTTTCAATTTAATGGTCAACCTGATCTGGCTAATCATGCTTCTTTACTGAGGGAAAATTTTATTTCTCAATCATGGAGTAAATTCAGGCTCCAGGATTTCAAGGATGCCTCTCCCTTACATATTGAAGCCTTTAAAAAAGCCGGAATAATTTATGTTGATGACATACTCAAAGTTGCTGTTACTCATCAAGAAAGATTCAAACTTGCTCAACAGACCGGCTTACCTTATTCCGTTATTCTTGAATATGCCCGGCTGGCTGACCTTACCCGTATTGGTTCCGTAAAAAAGGTGAGAGCACGCTTATATTACCTGGCAGGATTCGATACTATAAAAAAGATTGCAGCACAGGAACCGGAAATCTTTCGACAGGCTATCTCCGATTTCATCACTAAAAACAACTATGACGCCATCCCCCCTACTCCCAAAGAAGCCGTAAATACTATTAATACTGCCCGTAAGTTAAAATCGTTAATTAATTGAAAAGGAATATATAATGATAAAAATAACTGTCCTTGGTGCAGGCATGGTCGGCAGTGCCATTGCGCTTGATCTTGCCCAAAAATACCAGGTCACTTCAGTAGATATTAAGCCCGAAAACCTGCTTTCACTTAAACAGTCTTCCCGGATCCAAACTCAAGTCGCTGATCTCTCTAATACCGATAATATTAAAAGTATTATCTCAGATTGCGATCTGGTAGTAAATGCAGTCCCTGGCTTTATGGGTTTTCGGACTATTAAGACTGTGATCGAAGCTGGTAAGAATATCGTTGATATTTCCTTCTTTCCCGAAGATTGCTTGCTACTCGATGAACTGGCAAAGCAGAAAGGTGTGATTGCCATCGTTGATTGCGGAGTAGCACCCGGTATGGGAAATATCATTTTGGGATATCACCATGCCACCATGGAAGTGGAAAGCTACGAATGTTATGTCGGCGGTTTGCCATTCAAACGCAGCCTGCCCTTTCAGTATAAAGCACCCTTCTCACCCATTGACGTCATTGAGGAATATATCCGTCCTGCCCGATATATTAAAAATGGCAGACTTGTCATTATGCCGGCTCTATCCGAACCTGAATTGATAGAATTCGATGAGATCGGGACTTTGGAGGCATTTAATACCGACGGTCTCCGCTCTCTGCTCTATACGATAAAAATACCCAACATGATCGAAAAGACCATGCGCTATCCTGGTCATATTGAATATATGAAAATGCTCAGAGACGCCGGCTTCTTTGGTGAAGAAGCTATCGAAGTGAAGGGCAGCACAATCAAACCCATCGAACTCACAGCCCGGCTTCTGTTTGATAAATGGAAGCTGGATGAAAACGAACCGGAATTTACTATAATGAAGATAATTGTGAAAGGAAAAGAAAAAGGGGAAAGTATCCGCTGGCAATATGACCTCTTTGATAAATATGATGAAAAATCAGGCATTTCTTCTATGTCTCGCACTACAGGCTACACAGCAACTGCTGCAGTAGAGCTTGTTTTAAATGGTGATTTCCAGCGGAAGGGAATCAACCCGCCTGAATACATAGGTGCCCAAGAAGGCTGTCTGGATAAAATGCTTAACTACCTGAAAAATAGAGGTGTTATTTACCGTGTCACCTGTAATTGACAGAGCAAATTTATCCCGCCCACAATGTACTTTGAGAAACTGTGAGTGCTATTTGACTGATAATATTTTGCAATTTATAAGATCTCTTGTATATTGTAAATGTAGGTAATAATGAAATCTAAAATAAAAGAGAGTGCTTTAATTGATAAATATGAATAAAAGACTTGTATTTTTTCTGATCATGGTTTCTTTTTTTTTGTTACAGTCGCAGGAAGGATATGAGCTGAGGAAGATCGGATTTGAGGGAAACAGCATGATTTCTGCTGCGAGTTTAAGGAAAAATCTTTCTTTGAAAGCCCGTAATCTGGGTGATGTGGTGTTATTCTGGAAAAAGCCTCCGACTTTTAATGAGATTTATCTGGAAGAAGATATTAATCAGATCATAGTTCAATATCAGAAAGCGGGATTCCTGTATGTGGAAGTTACTTCCAGACTGGATATTATTCAGGATAAAGAGATAGTGAAACTTACTTTTGTGATTAAAGAAAATCTTCCTATAACAATCAAGGAAATCCTCTATGAAATAATCACGCCTCGTGCAGAAGATAAGGCAGCAATTCAAGAGTTGTTAGACAAAGCATCAGAGGGCTTTTACGCCCAGCCAGGCAAGCGTTTTATTGATGCAAACATCAGAAAAAATACCAGCCAGATCGAAAAGATATTGCTGGAAAACGGTTTTCCTGATCCGGAGACGGATTTCGAAATTCAATTAGTAGAGCAGAATACACAGACTGAAATTACTTATACTATTCATGCAGGTGATTACTGTGATTTTGGTGAGATACGCTTAAGAGGTAACAAAAAACTGGCAGAAAATGTGATTCTTAAACAGGTATCTTTTACTGAAAATCAGATGTTCAGCCTGTCTCAAACACAAAAGACGCAACAGCAAATCCAGAATTTAGGCATGTTTCAATATGTTACAATCAAAACAATGCTTAATGAAGTGGCTGATAATAAGATACCTGTGGAAATCCTGGTGAAGGAATTGCCATTCTGGTCAATGAAAACAGGTATTGGTTATGGTTTGGAGGATCGTCTTCGCGTAACTATGAATCTGGAAAAACTAAGCTTCATGGGTGGTGCACGCCGCGCCAGCCTGATTGCCAGGCATTCTTACCTTGAGCCGTATAATTTTAGTTTAAAGGTTACTCAGCCGGATTTTATAAATCCTCAAGGCAGTATTAGCCTTATGCCCTTTATTAAAAAAGAACACGAAGCTGCTTATGACTTGCGGAGATTTGGTCTAAGCACTACTATACAGCAGAATCTGAATACTTTCACGAGTGCATTTATTACCTATAAATTTGAAAGGGATTACCTGCAAACCGATGTTACGGAAGTTGATTTGGAAGCTGGTGAAGGATATTATAACAAATCAAACGTTTCCCTGGGAGTTTCTACTGATAATTCGAAACCTGTATTTACACCGGATAAAGGATTTGTGGCTTCCTTCGTAACCACTTTAGCAGGACTGAAACTGGGTAGTAAATATCATTACTGGCAAGGATTGGTTGATTTGAGAAAATATCAGGAAATCTTTACTGGTACTGTGCTGGCGGGCAGAATTAAGATTGGTTCCATGCAGCCTATCTGGGGTGATGATACCAGCCCCATCGAAGAGCGTTTTTTTGCTGGAGGCAGCAATTCTATTCGTGGCTGGAAACGTGGAGAGGTTGGACCGCAGAACGAAGCTGGGCTTGCCGTGGGTGGAGAAAGTTATCTGGAATATTCTACTGAACTTCGGCAACATATCTGGAGGCAGTTTTATGGTGTGGCATTTTTAGATGCAGGTAACGTGTGGGAACATTATGACGAATATGATACAGGCGATCTGGTCTATTCAGCCGGATTGGGATTACGGATAAAAACGCCGATTGGTCCTTTTCGCTTTGATGCAGCACAGCCTGTATGGAGTTCAAAAAAACATATTTTGCTTCATGTAAGTATTGGGCAGGCATTCTGATGCACAAAGTGCTAAAAATATTCAGGACTACGATTTTAATATTTTTTGCCTTGCTGGTGCTGCTACTGATAATTATCCAAACTAGACCATTTAAAGACCTTCTGCGGGATATCTTAGTAAAAAAGACTAATGAATTGCTTTTTGAGGCGGAGCTTTCCATAGATAGGATTGATGGTAACTATTTTAATTCATTTACCGTTAAAGGCTTCAGGCTCAAGCAAAATGATCAGGACATCCTTACTGTGAAGGAAATTTCCCTGCACTATTCGCTGCGCAATTTCATGTTGAGAAAAATAGTGATCAGGAGAATTTTAATTAATGATCTTGATCTTGCGCTGGTGCAGGATACCGAAAAGAAATGGAACCTGCAGACAATATTCCCGAAAGCTGGGAATAAAAAGAAAAAACCGGAAAAACCATTTCCCTGGCAGATAGAATTAGAGGATTTCACCTTACAAAATTCTGCTGTTACCATCAGCTCTCCTGATGCTGACTCCAATATTCCTTCCAGGATATCTGATCTGTTCCTTCAATTTAAGGCATCTTATACTAAAGAAGAGATTTATCTTCAGCTTGCTCAATTTAATTTTAGATGCTATGAACCGGATTTCAGGATAGAAAATATTAGCTTTTTTGCCAGAATACAAGATAACCTGGCTTATCTGGATACTCTTGAAATTAAAACTCCGCAGAATTTGATTTGTTCCAGTGCGAAAATGGATATTCAATCTCAAGATTTTGATTATCTTTCGTTGAATATAGAGCCTTTAAAACTGACAGAATTCCAGGCATTTATCCCTGAAAACGAGATTAAGATACTGCCTGATGCAGGGATAAGATTTAATCTCAAAAACCAGAAAGCCTGGCTGAAATTGGGGATTGAGCAGGATGGACAAAAACTGGATTTATCTTTGGCAGTAGATTCCGTTTTCAGCATTCCGATTTATGATCTGAATCTGGAACTGGCTCATATAGATGGAGATAGCTGGCTTGATGATAAAAAGCTGGATTCGGATATTAACCTGCTTTTAAAGGTTTCAGGAAAAGGTATTGATCCGCAGGAAGCGGAAGGGAATATTGATCTGGTGTTTTTACCCAGCCGGCTTGATAAAAGAACGCTGGATTCATTACAGTTGAAAGCAAATAAATCTGGGAATTCAGCAGATTTCTCCACGCATATCAGCGGTAATTTTGGTAAGATCAATATTAATGGAAAAGCAGAGAATATTTTTGAAGAAATCAGCTATCAGCTTAAAGGCAGTTTAGAAGATTGTAATTTAGCACCACTTTTAAAAAATGATTCACTTTCTTCCGATATTAATCTGGACTTCTTAGTGAAGGGAACTGGAACTGATCCGAAAAAAATAATTGCTGATATTGTTCTGAATAGCGAACCTTCTAAAATCAGGGATATAGAGCTGGATAAGTTAATGGCAGACATCCATTATGACAGAGAAAATTACCTTATCAGGAATATGGAATTGAATAATACTCTGGCGAATCTTAAACTAAATGGGAAAGGTAATATTGCAGGTAATCATGACCTCGATTTTAATCTCCAGTTTGGTGATCTGGAACCTTTAAAAGAATTAATAAAAGCTGACGAGTTGAGTTTGAAAGGTAATATCACAGGCAAAGTAATTTCTCAGGGAGATGATATTAAAGCAAATATGATGTTGCATTTATCACAACTCAAATTCAATGAATATTCCTCTGAGAAACTTGAAGGTACTCTTGAAGCTCGCAGGCAAAAAAATGACCTGAGTGCAGATATTTCGCTGGATTTGACGGAACTTAATAATGGAGAATTTTCTATCAATACCCTGAACCTGCATTCTTTTGGCGATAAAAAGAGCATACAAAATGTGCTTAATATTGTGGCAGATTCACTTAAGATACATTGCACAGCAGATGTGCTGCCGGATTCGATTATCACTGTTGAATTGGCGGAACTTTATGCCGAATATGGCTTGCTGCTTGTGGAGATGGAACATCCTGGAGCCAGAATATTAATCAGTAAAAACTCTTATGTGATAGAGCATTTAGATTTAAAAAACAGGGTCGGATTGATAAAAATTGCGGGAACGCTGGCTCCTGCAGGAACACAGGATTTTTCTATCAGCATTGAAAATGTGGCATTGGAGCAGTTTAAAAGTCTGGGTGTGATTACTCAGGCTGTGCAGGGCAGTCTCGATTTTAATGCAAAACTGGCAGGTACGTTTAAGCAGCCTGAATTAAAAACTGATCTGATGGTGCAGGGTGCCAGCTGGGAAAATATTATGCTGGGAGATCTTGATTTTGTTGCCAGTCTGGCTGATAATCAGTTAATATCCACATTTTCTCTCACCCGGAATGATATTGAAAAGATATCCGGTTCAGCAAAATTTCCTGTATATCTGGATACTATGCTCAACCAGGAAATGATTCCCCGGGATGAGCAGATCGAAGCCGATCTTTTCATTAAAGGACAGGATATTAGCATTTTAAAGTCATCTCTTACTCAAGTAAAACAATTGGAAGGCTTGTGTAATGTCGATCTGCAATTACGAAACACTTTGGCTGAACCAGTATTAAGTGGTAATATTATGCTTACTCAAGGCAAGCTGTCAGTTCCAGCCTGGGGAATTAATTATCCTGAATTGCGGGTTCATTCATCTATTTCCAATGAGCATATTGAATTAAAGGAAATCTATATTAAGGGAGGGGACGGTTCTTTAGTGCTTTCCGGGACGGCTGAACTGGAGAAGCCCTTACAAAATGGTGTGAAAAATATAGACTTGAGAGCTTTGGCAAATCAGTTTACTGCTGCCGAAAAGCGAGGATTGTTTGTATTGTTGAATTCTGATATCAGATTGAAAGGGAAACCTGACAAACTGAATTACAGTGGTTATCTTAATGTTTCCAAAGCAATGATTGATATTGATAAATTGCCTGGCAGAAATAAAACCACAGTGGATATTAATTCACCTCTTTTAGTTATTGCGAGCAAAAAAAATGAGAGTGCTGCTGTCAAACCAGTCAGAAACAAGAAAAAAACGCAATCGGACATTATTAAAAATCTTACGGGAGAATTGAAGCTGAATATACCTAAAAATACCTGGATACGTTACAAAAATATGAACATAGAAATAGCTGGAAAACTTAGGATTATTAAAGAAGGCAAAGATTTTGAGATTTTTGGCTATGTGAAGACATTACGCGGAAAATATGAAATTTATGGCAGGAAGTTTGATATGCAGGAAGGGACAATTACTTTTAACGGCGGAGCTAAGCCTGATCCATTTTTTGATTTAACTGCCCTGTATGTATTTAGGGATATTAACCGCAATAAACGTCAGCTCAAACTGAAGATCAACGGGCAGGCTATGACTCCAAAAGTTGATTTTTATCTCGATAAAGAGACAATTTCAGAGACGGATGCCATATCTTATCTTTTATTTGGCAGAAGCAGCAACGAGATCAGTT
>CAZAHZ010000180.1:0-7085 GCA_964485055.1 uncultured Candidatus Cloacimonadota bacterium | reverse complement strand
AATGCGATTAACGCGGGGGCTGGAATTGTAGCGTATCGTGGCTGGGGAAATGCCTGGGGCTGGAATTTTCCTTATTTTCATACCGAAAATATTCATCAGTTAACTAATGGTCATTATCTGCCTGTGATGACGTCAGTAGTTTGCAATACTGGAGATTTTGCCAATGTTGATGTTGATCCCTGTTTTGGTGAATTATGGCTGATTGCCGGGAATTCTACAAATCCCAAAGGTGGAGTAGCCTTTTTGGGTCCATCTGATCTTCATACTGAGACCAATTACAATAATTCGATTTATTCCGGCTTCTATCAGGGATTGCTGGATGAAGGTATCCATTCTTTCGGGACAGCGGTTCTGCGGGGTAAGACAGAACTTTATCAAAACTTTCCTACTAATCATGGGGAAGGTGACTGGGTAGAGTTTTATTTTTATGTCTATAATATTCTGGGTGATCCATCTTTGAATGTTTGGACGAAAACGCCATTATCTATGAGTTGCGATCTTCCCGAAGAAATAAGCCTGGGACAAAACCATCTGGATATTTATGTCACAGAGATCGAAAATGGAGTAGTGACAGCCCGAAAAGGTGAAGAATTTCTGGTCACCGAATTTGTCAGAAACCACTCAGCAACCTTATATTTCAATGCCGAAACTGAGGGCACATTAAATGTAACTATTACAGCTATAAATCATTTACCGATATTTGCAGAAGTAGATATCGTTACTCAGGCAATAGACCCTGCTATCACAAATGTAGCTCCTCAGAGTGAGCTTCTGGCGGGTGAAGAAGTGACGATTAATGTCACACTAACAAATCAGGGCTCTGAAAGTGCTGGATTTATTGCCGATATAGACGAATTGACGGGAATGGTTGAGATCGAAAACAGCAGCCTGGATTTTGGTGTACTAAATTCCGGTGCCAGTGCCACATTACCCATAGTTATAACAATTGCTGATAATTGCCAGGATGGATATGAATTATCTTTTTCACTATACTTTGAGGCTTTGGGAATAACGGTCAAGTTTCCTTTAACAGTGAATAATATTATTCTTTCTCCCACCGGAATAGTTGTAAATGATACCAATGGAATTCTGGAGCCGGGAGAGACAGCAAATATAACGTTGACCATTGCTAATATCGGGAATATAGATGCCTCAGGTTTAAATGTCAGCATCACATCGGCTACAACTGCTTTAATTGTTAATAATGGCAGTTTTATGATCGGAGATTTAGCGATGGGTGCCAGCGGTGATGCGTCCTTTAATGTAACTGCTGAAGCGGATGGATTTAATGGTCGTGATGCCGGAATATATCTTCATCTGGAAGATGAGTCAGGGCGGATATTCGAGACCAGTACTGCCTTGACAATTGGCGTTGTGACCAATACTGATCCGACGGGACCTTGTATTGGTGGATATTATGCGTATGACAGCTTTGATACGGCATATGACGAAGCTCCGGTCTATTTCTGGCAGGAAATAGACCCCGAATTATCGGGCAGCGGTGATGTGATCCTGATGGTTGATGATCAGTCAGAATCTATTCCTCTTCCCTTTAGCTTCACATATTTTGATGTTGAATATGACAGTATCACAGTATCGTCAAACGGCTGGATTTCCTTTGAGACAACCTGGCAGAATTATTTTCGGAACTGGCTGATACCGGGAGCTTTAGGTCCCTATGCCCAGGTGGCTGCTTATTGGGATGATCTGCTTGGACCAGGTGGTGGAGCTGAGCCTCTGAGGCTTTGTTATAACTATGATATGGATGAGGATTATTTTATCATAGAATGGAATGACGCTATAAACCGTGAAGATACTGTTTCAGTGGAGAAATTTGAAATTGTGCTTTATGACCCCTCTGTCTATACTACCAGCAGTGGAAATGGGATTATTCAGGTTAATTACCATACAATAAATAATCCTGATACAGATGGTAATTACTGTACAGTTGGTATTGAAGATCAGCATCAGGAACATGGTCTGCTCTATTCTTATGCCAGTCTCTATCCTGAGTCAGCTACTATCCTGCAAAATGGTCTGGCAATAAAATTTACCACAGAAGCACCGGATCCTTTTACTGACAATGATGTTTCTGACCTTTTTCCCCAGTCACCGGTGCTGCATGCGAATTATCCAAATCCGTTTAATCCGGAGACTATTGTCAGTTTTTCATTGCCGGAAGCTGCGAGAGCAGAATTGTGTGTTTATAATATCAGGGGTGAAAAGGTGAAAACAATCATTTCCGGATATCTGGAAGCAGGAGAGCATGGTTATACTTGGCGGGGAGATGATGAGCATGGACGTTCAGTCAGCAGTGGCGTTTATTTCTTCAAGTTTGGGACTGATCGTTATTCAACTACCAAAAAATGTGTTTTAATGAAATAAAAATGTCAGTTCGGGAGGTGAAAGCCTCCCTTACCGGATAAAAAGGGAATATGATAGGACTAATTATCGGATTATTAATCCTCATAGGTTTTGGAATCCACGAATATTGGGATCATAAAGTCCACCGCAAAAAGATACCGAATATCATCCATGTCAACGGGACACGAGGTAAATCAAGTGTAACCCGGCTGATCGCTGCTGGTTTGCGGGCAGGTAACTATCAAGTGATAGCCAAAACTACTGGTTCTGCTCCCCGTATCATTTATCCCAGTGGCAGAGAAAAACCAATTGTTCGTCTTTTTGGAGCAAATATCAGAGAACAACTGAAGATCATCAAATTTGCTGCTAAGAGGAATGTTGATTTTCTGGTACTGGAATGTATGGCGGTTACTCCTGAATATCAGTGGACTACCGAGCATAAAATGGTGGAATCTACAATTGGTGTGATTACCAATTCGCGACCTGATCATCTGGATGTGATGGGACCAGGAATACGGAATGTCACGCTGTCCATGTGCAATACTATTCCCAAACACGGCATTGTCTTTACCTCTGAGCAGAAATTAACACCATTAATGAAAAAGGTTGCAGATCATCAAAAAACGGAATTTCACTTAGTAAAAAATGATCATATTACTGATGAAGATATGCGCTGGTTCAAGTGGATAGAGCATCGTGAGAATGTAGCTCTGGCTCTGGAAGTCTGCGAAAAATGCGGCGTTAAAAAAGAAGATGCCTTGCCGGGTATGTATAATTCCATCCCCGATATTGGAGCTTCAGAGATATTTTTGAATAAAGTGAATGGTAAGGAGTTATATTTTGCTCATTCTTTTGCAGCCAATGATCCCGAATCAACCTTTGTTCTTATTGAATATATTCATAAAATACATTCCGAAATTTCCTGTGTGGCAATTGTCTTAAACACAAGAGCTGATCGGATGTTCCGCTCTCGTCAATTGACTGAGATGCTCAGTAAAAAAGAATTCGACGGTCTTTTCCTGATCGGTGAACAGGAACTTACAATTCATAATTATGCAACCGGGCATGGAATCCCCGCCGAGAAAATTTTTCCGCTGGGTCGGTGTACCGGAGACGAACTGGTAAAGGAGATATGTACATTGGATGCAGATAAGATACTGGTTTTTGGGATAGGAAATATTGGAGGTAATGGAGGTCCGATTGTTGATTATTTCAAGGAGAGGAGTAGATAATGTTTGAAGCAGCTATTGGGTTAGGAGTTTTAGTAAGTTTATTCTTTCTGGAGACTTTCGGTACAACTGCCGGAGGTATAGTAGTTGCCGGTTATATAGCAGTTTTTCTGCATCAGCCCTGGACAGTTCTGGGTACTCTGCTGATCAGTTTTGCTGTATATCTGGTCGTAAAACTTCTGGGAAGGATTATGTTTATTTATGGAAGACGACGCATGGTGATCTCGATACTGCTCGGATTTATTTTCGGGTGGCTGGTGAGGACCTATGGTTTCTATTCTGAAATCCCATCCGATTATTCTGTCAATGTCATTGGTTATATTATCCCTGGCTTAATTGCCAATGCTATGGCAAAACAGGGAATAACAAGAACTTTAACCGTTATGTTTGTCGCCGCCGTTGTGGTCAGATTATTGATCAATATTATTTTCGGCGGTTTAATAATCTCTATAATGTAAGGACAGGATTATGTTCATACCAAGTGCGAAATCTAATTTAAGTTTAATTATTTTATTTATTATTTCCATAGTATTGTTTATCTGGGTAAATAATTCCAGGATGTTCATCAAGGAAAAATATTATGAAGAGAAGCTGGAAGCTGCAAAATTAATGAAACAGGCTACTGACACTTTGCAAAACCATCGCTTGAGTTGTGGAGCCTATTGCGATCCTGAAAATGATCCTAATCAAAGCGGGATTATCGGACTGAAAGAAACTCCGATTACCACTGACAGAGGCTCTCTGCAAGGCAAACTTACCAGCTTGAACCCTAATCTCGCCGCTGTTATCGTTTCCATGTTCAAAAAAGCTAAACTCTCTGAAGGTGACCGCATTGCTGTGAGTTCCACCGGCTCCTATCCGGCAATTAATATTGCCGTGTATTCGGCAGCTAAGGTTCTGGGTCTCAAAGTTGTGACTGTTAATTCTGTCGGCGCCTCTATGTTTGGTGCCACTGATCCCGAATTTTCCTGGCTGGATATGGAATCATTACTAATTGAGTATGGTGTGTTTTCCTATAAAACTGAAGCTGCTTCTATCGGCGGTGGAAGAGACCTGGGTCGTGGTTTAAATAAACTGGGTCGAGATCTGATCTTGAAAGCTATTGATAGAAATGGCGTCGAACTGGTTCAGGAAAAAAATCTGGATGGTAATATTGACCGGAAAATGGCTATTTTTAAAAGCAAATATAAGAAATATGATGCCTATATAAATATTGGTGGAGGTTTGTCTTCTATTGGAAGTTCGGTAAACAGCAGATTAATTTCTAATGGTTTTCATAGAACTATTAATGATAATAATATTCCTCGTAAAGGGACAATGTTTGAATTTGCCCAGATGGGAACACCCATTATCCATCTGGCAGATATTACCGAGATCGCCAGAAAATATGATCTTCCTGAAGCTCCGGTCCCGATTCCTGAGGTCGGCTCTGGAAGAATGTTTGTTGATGAAAGATATAATGTTACTATTGCCATAATTTCTCTGATCATATTGATTGCTTTAATTTCTGTTGTCATCCTTTTTGATCACAGCCAGATGCGGCTCAGGGATGACGAAGTCTCAGGTGACAAATGAAAAAACTGCTCAATGAACGGGTCCTTTTCTTTCTGATATTTGCCTTCCTGATTATTCTGGTAATCAACGCCAGCCAGAAGGAAAAAAAATATTTTGTGTTCAATAGCAATGATGGAAAATTATACAGGTATAAATGTTTGCAGCCTGATGAAAAATATACCTGGGAAGCCCAGGCGGCAGATAGCATTTCCATTCTTACACGCCTGATCATCACCTCGGAAATAGCTGACAAATATTCTTATGAAGTGATTTATAACGGTCAGAATAAAACTATTACCAGAAATATAAAACCCAGTAAAGAATCACGTGGAATTAATGGTGACAAAGTTACTTCTTTGAATAAATATAAATTCCTGGTTGCTCAACCCCATGAAAAGATTGTTGTTGTTAACACTTCAGGACAGACGATATTAGTGAAAATTATTTCACCTAAAAACCGTTCTACTAAAAGCTATAAAACAGATACTGAATACATTGCCTACCCGCCTGATCAATACGATGAAAGAATTAATATTCTGGTTAAAGATAATGAATACTCTTACTATCAGGGTAAGTATAATGGCATAGCCCTTCAACTGGAAGGTCCTCTCAGATTAAAAATTATCAACCGTCTGATTATTGACGATACCGACAAACTCTCCTTTAGCTGGAAAGCTCTGATTGATGGTCAGGAAGTTCTCTATGTTGATGATATTTTGCCATATTCACAGTCTTGCCTGGCAGACAGCTCCAGCAAAGTTACTCAGGGCAAAATTAATATCCTGGAAATCCCTGACGGCAGACATAAAATATCTATTTTCGACCTTGAACCACAGGGGATTATTTACAATCTATATATTTCAAAACCGGCAATAGGAAACTAAATTTATGAAGAAATTTCTAATACTGATTATGCTGTTTCTAACTGTCTGTGCCTGGTCAAAAGGTATCGTGCTGGATAGTGAACTTGACCTGGGCTTTGCGTATGACAGTAATATTAACCTGCTTTCTGACAGTGACAGGGATGAATTCCTGGATAATATTCTACCCGAAAAGTATCTGATCAAATCAATTGATGACTTGATCATGGATATGAGCTATACTCTCAAATGTAAAAATTACTGGCTCGGCGGACATACTCAGATTGAAGAATTTAAACTGTATTTTAATAAATATCAGGAGAATTCTGTTAAAGATTATGGCTATATGTCCTTCGCAATCAGGCAATATTTTAGCCGAAATCTGGATTTCTCTTTGAAATACTATTATTATCCCCAAATCTACCTGCGACAATATGAGAGTGTGATTGACCATAACTATCACAAGTTTGAATACAGTAAGAATTATTATTCGGCAAACCTTAATTGGGATATTGCCAGGTCATGGTTTGCTCGCTATAATCTGGAATATTCGCAGTTGTTTTACAATAAATGGTTCACGGAATATGATGCCGATATCTTCACCAGCAATATTTTCCTGACCTGGCAGCCTTCGGGCAAAGCTCAGATTGAGCTGAGATATGGCTATCGCTTATCAAATGCTGATGCAGAAGATGCCTTCGCTGATCCCGATGCTGTTGACGTGATCAAGGACGCTTCTTATGAAGCAAATATCTACAGTTGCCAATTCAAGATTAAAAAACTGTTAAAAAATACTACATTCAATATCGGGTATAAACTGGAAACCAGGTATTTTAATTCAGATAATGATCTGGATACTTATCATCTTGATCGAAATGACTATATTCACAGCATCACTACCAGTATATACAAACCGCTCAAGAAAAATCTCAGCATTATCGTGAGCGGAGAATACGGTTTCCGCAATACAGAATCCCCCAAGGACTATGTAGTAGAAGACAAAGAATATAATTCCTGGAAAACCAGTCTGAACTTATCCTATGCTATCAATCTTAAGAAGTAAACTAAATTGATCAGC
>CAZAHZ010000179.1:0-7221 GCA_964485055.1 uncultured Candidatus Cloacimonadota bacterium | reverse complement strand
TGCCTGTTCCACCTTTTTATCTTTGGATTTAAAGATCGCCACATTTGTCCCGCTGATGATATTCCGTTTGGTATTTTTTACCGGAACAGAGCTGATACCGAGGTTAAAATCAATCCCGGTATTTTTCATATAGGCTATAGACACACTGGAATCTTCATAAAATACAACTTTTCCCGCCAGAAAATCGTTCTGCCCGTCATATCCCGGAGAAAGATACGCCGTTTTGTCTTCATTCAATATACCCGTCAGAAATTCAAGAGCTTCCACACCTTCAGGGCTATTGAACATTGGCTTACTTGCAGCTTCATCCATAATCTCACCGCCGGCTTGCAGAAGCAGATTCTCAAATTGCCAGGCACTGATCTTTAACGTAGTCCCATAGCGATCGGGTACTCCATCTCCATCAATATCCAAAGTTAGTTTACGACACATATCGCGGAATTCTGACCAGTCCCGGGGTGGTTTATTGGGATCCATATTATTTTGAAAAAGGATGTCCTTATTATAATACATCACCCGCACAGACTTATTAAAGGGAAAACTCACCAGCTTATCCCCTATCGTATTGCACTTAATAAATACAGGATAGATATCTGCCAGATCGGCTTCACCAAAGCTGTCATCCTCGGCAATAAAATCTGCTACCGGTTTAAGCACATCTCCTTCCATCATATTAGATGTCCAGGATTCATATACCTGGCTGATATCAGGTTGATTTCCGGTCTGGACGGCAGCCATAATCTTTTGTGATAAGGCAGTATAATTACCCATGGCAATGGCATTGATATGTATATCTGAATGCGTATCGTTAAATTCTTTAACCAGCATTGCCAGAGCATCACCGAGAGGACCACCCATGGCATGCCAGAATGTAACCTCGACTTTTTCAGAAGCTTCAGCCGCCTGCTTTTTAGCACAGCCGGAGAATATTAATAAACTTAATAATATCAATAACAATAACTTTTTCATTCTAATTCCCTCATCTTTCTTGATGCTGGTCAATTTGTTACGTCCGGTTCTTTAGTCAACATTCTTTCATTTTGTACGTAGCATAATCCTGATTCAGTAAATGGAACTGGAGAAAAGAAGAAGTAATTTGGTTTGACACCCTAAGCAAGTTCAGGATTTTGACTGATAGATTGATCTGAGATTAATCAGATAAAATATAAGGATAGAGAATGAAATATAAAAAAGTCTTATTACTGATCCTGGATGGATTCGGGATCAATGAAAACAAACATGGCAATGCAATTGCAGCAGCACATAAGCCCAATTACGACAAATTTCTCGCTCAAAACCCACACAATCAGCTTTCAGCCTGCGGAGAAGATGTCGGACTGCCAGCCGGTGATATGGGCAATTCCGAGGTGGGACATTTGAATATCGGAGCCGGACGCATTATCCCTCAACTTAATCTTCGGATTGGTAAAAGCATACAGAATGGCAGCTTCTACCAGAATACGGTTTTAATTCATGCTATCGATCATGCCATCGAGAATAACAGCAATTTACACCTGTTGGGTCTGTTATCCAATGGTGATGTTCACAGCAACATCAATCATTTCTGGCATATCCTGGAAATGGCAAAAAGAAAAGGACTCGATCGCGTTTTCCTGCACGCTTTTTTGGATGGACGTGACACTCTCCCCCACAGCGGTAGAGATTTTCTTGCCACCGCAGAAGATAAAATGAAAGAAATCGGCGTTGGGAAAATAGCAACTATCAGCGGAAGATATTATTCAATGGACAGAGATCATAACTGGGACCGGACACAGAAGGCTTATGATGCTCTGATCCATGGCAGAGGAAATCATTATAATTCCTCATCTGAAGCAATTGAAGCTAGTTATAAACAGAATATATCAGATGAATTTATGCTACCATCGGTTATTTTGGAAAACGGGGAACCCGTAGCTAAAATAGCTGACAATGACGGTATAATGTTTTTGAATTTCAGGGCTGACCGAGCCAGAAAGCTGACCCGTAGTTTTATTTTCAATGATTTTGATATCTTCCCGACTAAAATACTCCGAAATATTGACGTGGTAACTCTTAGTGAATATGATATTGAATTCACAAATAAAGTCGGAGTTGCCTTTACCCCTGAACACTATCCTGATACTCTTGCGGAAGTTATCAGTAAACTCGGACTCAAACAATTGCATCTGGCTGAAAGCGAGAAATCTGCCCATGTCACGTTTTTCTTCAATGGTGGCGTAGAAGAACCATTTAAAGGTGAAAAAAGGGTTGTGATCCCCTCCCCCAAAGTGAAGACCTACGATCTTATGCCGGAAATGAGTGCTTTCGAGGTTAAAGACAGGCTTGTGGAAGCACTCAATCAGGCTGAATATCAGTTTATCGTAACCAACTTTGCCAACCCTGATATGGTCGGTCATACGGGGTTTTTCGATGCCGCAGTTAAAGCCGTGGAAGTGGTTGATAAATGCCTGGGGGACATCATTCCCGCAGCCAAAGAAAATGACTATAATATCATCCTTATTGCTGACCATGGTAATGCGGATGAAATGCTTGATGATAATGATAATATTCTCACTCAGCACAGTAAGAATCCCGTACCGGTAATTATTTCATTGATGGATAATGACGATTTTCACGTAAAAAGCGGTAGATTAGCCGATGTTGCACCCACAATCCTCAGCATCATGGGAATACCAATCCCAAAAGCTATGACAGGAGATATACTCATCACCTGAGCTTGATCGTAGAAAGCCCTACAGCCAGCAACAAAATTGAGATAATCCAGAAGCGGACAACAATCTTTTCTTCGGAAAAGCCTTTTTTCTGGAAATGATGATGCAGTGGCGCCATCAAAAAAAGACGCTTAGGAATTCCCGTCTTTCGCCTGGTATATTTATAATACTGGATCTGCAAAAGTGATGAAAGAGCTTCCACCACAAAGACACCACCAACTATCACCAGAAATATCTCCTCACGCAGCATCACAGCAATCACAGCCATTACGCCACCCAGAGTCAACGACCCGGTATCTCCCATAAATATCTGGGCTGGTTTGCAGTTGAACCACAAAAATCCCATTAAACCACCCAGAAGAGCAGATATAAAAACAGTCAATTCCGCAACTTCTGGAATATAATCAAGAAGCAGGTAATCAGCAAAGCGGAAATTCCCCTTCAAATATGCCATCACTGCCAAACCGATCAGCACAACTGATGAAGTCCCCGTTGCCAGCCCATCCAGTCCGTCCGTCAGGTTTGTCCCGTTACTGGTGGCTACGATCATAAACACAACAAAAGGAATGAAAACCCAGCCCAGGTTTATGATCAGGTGACGAAAGAAAGGTATGTTTATGCCGGTTAATCCTTCTGAACCCTGATGATAGCTGAAAAGATATAATGCTATTGCCAGACCCAGCACAAGCTGTCCAATCAGTTTATACCGCGCAATCAAGCCAGCTTTGGATTTTTTTACATTCTTCAGATAGTCATCAATAAAACCCAGCGATCCTAACCAGACAACTGAAAAATATAAAATCAATATATAAACATTCTGCAAATCATTCCAAAGCAGTGACGAGAACAAAGTTCCACTCAGAAATATCAAACCTCCCATACTGGGAGTCCCCTTCTTGGCTTTATGTCCTACATCAAGCAGATAATCGCAAACGTCTTCCCGATAATTATTTTTTTGCGAAAGCCGAATAAACAAGGGTCCTAATATAAGTGTAAATGCCACACTGGTAATAAAGGCGATTACAAAGCGAAAAGTGATATACTGCACTACATTAAATATGGTAAGCCCGAATATTTCCGCATCATAATACGGACTTAATAAACTTATCAGCATTTATTTCCTTAAATAGGCAGTTTCGCCTGCCAATTATAATCCAAATTTACTTTTGCCGGTTCTTCTTGTGCATTATTCGGCAGAGTCGTTCTACTTCCCGGAAATTCACCTTTCCACTTCCCATCAATGGAATGTCTCTGATCTGGTAAATCTCTTTGGGTACCGCTATAGGCGGTAATTCCTTCTTTAATTTTTGAATTAATTCATGGGTATGCACCTGGTCAGAATCTATGGCAGCTACAATCTGGTAACCTTTTATCTCATCTGGTATCCCAACGGCACAGCAATTAACTTCCTCTTCCAGATACCTGCTCATCACTTCTTCCGTCCGAACCAGAGAAACCATTTCTCCGCCAACTTTAATAAACCGGCGTAATCTGCCTTTATGCCAGATATAACCATCTTCATCTATCACTGCCATATCGCCGGTATCGTACCAGCCATTGCGGAGATGAAGGCTGGTATCTTCCTCATCGCCCATATAACCCTTCATCACCAGTTCACCTTTTACCAGGAGTTTTCCCGTCTCTCCGATTGCCATTTCCTCATCAGTTTCTCGGTTGATTATCTTAACGCGGACTTCCGGTATCGGTTTGCCTATACTTCCCGGACGGTAATTTTCATAAGTATTCACTGAAACCACCGGACTTGTCTCCGTTGTACCATAACCTTCCAATATCTGAACATTGTGATTATTGAGATAATTTATTCTTAACTTTTCGGGTAATTTATCCGCACCTGTAAGTGCCAGCCGGACAGAATCGAAATCTCCCGCTTCTGCCTTTTTAAGATATCCGCTGAAAAAGGTCGGCGTACCTACCAGAACTGTGATCTTAAATTTTCGTATTGAGCTGACAATGGTTTTATAATCCAGAGGATTGGCGAAAGCGACTATACTATATCCTCTCAGAATAGGTAACCAGAAAGTGGCGGTTAATCCAAACACATGAAATAAGGGTAGTGTCCCACCAAATACTTCGCCATCTTTCATACCAAGATAATCCGGTATCACCCGTACATTATGCCAGATATTACGATGCGTCAATTGCACGGCTTTAGGGTCTTTCTCACTGCCACTGGTAAAAAGGATCACGCAATTATCGTCCTCGTTTCCTTGATAAATATAATTCTCCAGCAGCTTTAATGGCAGTTTGCTCAAAAAAGCTGCCTTCAGCTTATCTATTGCTGTTATCTCCTTTAGTATATCTTCTATATAGATAAAATAGGACTGTTCATCCAGATTAAGTTTAGTCAATAATCCACGACTCGTGAGAATTGTTTCCACACCACACAGGTTCTGAGCATAATTACAATTATCAATCGCCCCAGTGCTGTAATTGATCATGGCAGGCACTTTCCCTGCCATCAATGTCGCTAAAACGCTAAGATGACAACCTGCCATGGTGGGAAGCATTATCCCCAGATATTTACCATGAACTCTCTCCAATTTCGATTTCAAGATCAATGAAGCTATCAGTAATCTGTCATAACTATATTCCTTGCCGCTGAGAGTATCATAAACTGCAATCCGATTGCCATATTTTTTGGCTTGAGTTATAAAACGACTATGTAATAACATTCTCCTGCCTTTTTAGGTCTTATTCTTTTTCATCATTTTACGGCAAATATTCTCCACTTCCCGGAAATTGACTTTTCCACTGCCCATTAATGGTATGTCCTTTATTATATAAAACTCCTTGGGCACTGCAATAGCTGGCAATTGCTTCTTCAATTGCTGCAATATAGCTTTCTGATCGAAATCTCCATTTGCCACTGCTGCTACGACATCGGCTCCCTTAGTCTGATTCGGAACATCTACCACGCAGCAATATACATCATCAGGCAGCAGTGAAGTTAATAATTCCTCTGTCCTTACCAGTGAAACCATCTCACCGCCTACTTTCACAAATCTTTTCCTCCTGCCCTTGTGCCAGAGAAATCCCTGTTCATCCATCATTCCCATATCACCGGTATCATACCAGCCATTACGGATGTGCAGAGCAGTCTCTTCCAGGTCTCCCAGATAGCCTTTCATCACCATCTCGCCTTTGACAAGCACCTTACCTGTTTCTCCCCTTGCTAATTCTTGCTCAGTATTCGTATCAACTATCTTAACTTTTACTCCCGGTATCGGTTTTCCAATACTCCCCGGAAGATAATTATCAAAGGAATTCAATGAAATCACGGGACTCGTTTCCGTTGCTCCATAACCTTCCAATATCTGTATCCCATGATCTTCCAGATAGGTTAGACGCAATTTTTCATTTAATTTATCAGCTCCCGTCACGGCTATATGGATACTATCAAAATCTCCTGGCTGGCATTTCTTCAGATAACCCGCAAAAAATGTCGGTGTGCCAATCAATACTGTTATTTTTTGTTCCCGCACCTTTTCACAGATTAGTTTGTAATCAAGCGGATTAGCAAATGTGACAACTGTTGTGCCCATCAATAACGGTAACCAGAACGTTGCCGTCAAACCAAAGACATGGAATAAGGGCAAAGTCCCGCCAAATATCTCATCATTACGCATCCCGACATAATCAGGTAATTCCCGAATGTTATGCCAGATATTATGATGCGTCAACTGCACGGCTTTGGGATCTTTCTCACTGCCACTCGTGAACAGAATAACAACAGTATCTTCCTCAGACCCCTGGTGCATATAGTTCTTCAAGATGTTATATGGTAATTTACTGTGTAATGCTGCCAGCAATTTATCAATTTTTGATACTCGTTCCAGTATGTCCTCGATATAGATCATCTCTTCCAGGGGTTCCAGTTGTAATTTCTGCAAGAGCTTTTTGCTGGTTATGATAGTCTCAAAACCACATTTTTCCTGAGCATAAATACTGTTCTCTATCGCTCCCGTACTGTAATTGATCATCACTGGAATCTTCCCGGACATTAAAGTGGCTATCACTGCCAGATGACATCCTGCCGAGGTTGGCAGCATTATTCCCAGATAAAGACCTTCAATCCGGTCAAACCGACTCTTGAGTATCAACGATGCTATCACCATCAAATTATAAGTATAAGTCTTTCCCGTCGCTGTGTCTATCACCGCTGTCTTATTTCCCTGTCCTTTTGCAACCTGTAAAAATTTCATGTGAAGTAACATATTTTTCTCCCAACTATCTCGTTTTTTTCCCTTTGTAAAGTTTCGCTGTTCACTCTCATATTGTCAAGTATTATGAATTTCAGGCATTCTCACGAAATTTACGAAACTCTTATCGCTATGTAAATTTGCACTTTCATAATATATCAGAATACTCACCGTTGAGGCAAAGGCATAATTTCTTTGAGAAAGACAAGAACAACTTAGCACAATCTAACAAAATAATGTCAGATTGTGCTAAGCTTAAGTAATACTACGTATCATTATAAAAAGGCGAA
>CAZAHZ010000178.1:0-7243 GCA_964485055.1 uncultured Candidatus Cloacimonadota bacterium | reverse complement strand
CCCATAAGCACCTCCATCATAACTTTATAATACCGTTTCCACTCCATTACCAGCATAGACCTCAATACCAACATTAGCCGTACCGGTTACGTTGAGACTACAGCCTTGTACTATATAACCTGTACTCGGAAAAGTAATATCCGTATTGGGGCAAGTTCCATCAACACTGAAATTTAGGGAATCGGTACCAGACCATCTGATATTAGGTTCCTGGGCATTATCCAAGGCTTTGATCCTGACTCTATATCCTGCATCAGGTAACGGCGTCTCTAATATTGCATTAGTGATTTCGGGAGAAATGTTTTCTCCAATCTGATTATCGTTTATGAATAATTGATAACATGATAAACCGGAATAGGTATCTGAACTGGCAGTCCAGGTAAATTCAGGTTGTCTATTTGCTATCCATAAAGATTCTGTGGGATATGTTATCTCAAATTCTTCAGGTGGTGAGTGGTCTATTAAAACCTGATCTTCAAAAATAGCTTCTACCATTACGTTCCCAGCCAGGTCTTCAGCAGATGAAACTTGAATATCAGCGTTTCCTTCGTTTGTAGGTTCTGTTATTTCAGCAATTCCAGACCAGACCCCTGTTTCTGCATTGAAGCCTGTCTGTATAACTGCTATCCATTCACCTGGTTCGCTGTCCAAAGGAATAATAGTAATATCCGGAAAGACTGCTGAGTTCAAACCGGAAGTAGTTTCTAAAAATTCAACTTCTACCTGTAAATCTGTTCTGACATTAGTAATTTCCGGTGTAATATTAATAGTGCTAACGGTAGGAGCCTGAGTATCAATTGTAAAATTCCCCGCACTGTGATCCGGTAACATTATATTATTAATATTATCCTTTGCTCCACTTACATGGATCATTGCTGTTCCATTATCAGTATCTGTTGAGATGTTGGCAGTACCCGTCCAGGTATTTTCATAATAAGATGCTTCAACAAAAGAAGTAGAATCACTACCTGAAATTGTGAACCAGACTTCAGGGTGAATAGAGAAATTCAAACCAAGATCATTTACATCAAAAGTAACAGAACAGGTTATTTCTCCGACAGAAGCCGGGTTGGGCTGAACTATGGCAGTTTCCACAACTGGCGGATTAAGATCAACATTTACAGTTGTCTGCAATTGAGGTATTTCTAAATTTCCTGCAATGTCAGTTGCTCTACTTTCAATTGTATAATTACCAGATTCATAGCCTATCCATTCATAACTCCAGGTATCATAATCAATACCTGTATTTATCACTGAGAGCCAATTTGTCCATGAACTATTATGATAAAAACGAATCTCAACAAGATCAACACCTGAGACTCCTACTCCTCCGCCATCAGTTGCAGTACCTGTTATTGTATAAGACAAACCGCCAACAGTTCCACCATCAGAAGGAGATGTTATTTCAGATACCGGATCACTTAAATCCAGCCCAAAAGTATAGGTGGAAGTTGACCATCTAAAATTACCTGCCTGATCAATTGCTTTTATTCTCCAGTTATGAATACCAAGTGTCAAGGGCTCTGCAGGAACGATGCTTGTTTGAGATGAAGAAATATAATTAATGCCGGGAGAATTTGTGGAACCATCAATTTCCAATGAATAATGATCAATAGATGTTGTGCTGTCATTTGCTGTACCCCAGCTCATTAGAGGTAGTTCATCATTTCCCCAGCTATTATTTATGGGAGCTATAAGATCAAAACTGTAAGGAATTTGAGTATCAATCACAAAGGTAAAAGAACTATCCGGCAGCATGGCATTATTGATGTTATCCATGGTGCCTGATACATAGATACCTGCTGTTCCATTTAAATCCGTCGGGGCAATAATTGTTTGCCCATGCCAGGTATTACCTTGATAATTGGTTTGAGTTATCGGATTTGACGTCCCGCCATAAGGCGTATAAGTTACAACAGGTGTTATGGAATTATTCATTCCTCCACAATGTTCTCCAGTTTGGAAATATATCGTGAAATTAACAGTACCATCAGAAGCCGGATTAGGTGATATATTGATGTTTGAAATCAGAGGTGGTATTATTTCTACATTAACTTGAAGCGCATTGGGAGGTGATTCAATATTTCCATTAAAATCGGTTGCTCGCGTCATAATGTTAAAGCTTCCGGTTTCGTAGCCTTCCCAGTAAAATTCCCAATCATAAGCGATTCTATCAAGCGAAAGGTCTTCTGAAGAAAAGGATGCGCTCGAAGTTCGTGAAGTTATAGTATTTTTTCCTGAAAAAGATGTCCCCGAATCATTCCTTGATTGAATTCTTTGATTACTACTTCTATTATTGACATATCTGCCCGAAGCTGATGTCTCAAACCAGGTATTGCCCCCATCAAAACTTATCTCTACTTCTTCTACTCCCACTCCACCAATATTATCTTCGGCAGAACCCGTAATCAAATAACCTTCTCCTCCTATATACTGGTCAAAAACAGGATCAATGATTTCAGAGGATGGTGGCGTTATATCCACATCAACTTCAAAAAAACCATAAGTTGATGAATTCTGACCACCAGCATAATCAAAAGCCCTTACATACCAGGTATGATCACCATTTTCTAAAGAAATTGGACTTATTACACTAACAGTATCTGCATTGATATCTACAGGTTCATAATTCGCAAAAACCAGTTCATTATCAATATATAGATCATAATAGCTGACCCCTGTTCCTTCATCTGTAGATTTGAACCAGATCATATCCGGCTGACTAAAACTAACGATTTCATTGTTTATTGGACTTAGCGGTATTGGCTGTGTTGGGGGATTCCAATCTCCAATTGCTGTCCAGGTTTCTGATGATTGAATTCGATTTTCCACATTATCTTCGGCAACCACGTACCAGGTATGATAGCCTTCTGATAATGCTATTCCCGGTGCTGTTTGTGTTTGAGTTAGATTATCAACATTTAGAACATCATCTATCCATAATTCATAATGAGAAATACCACTACCATTGTCAGTAGTAGAATTCCATTCAAATGACGGAGTTGGCATTATAAAAAACGAATTGTCTATAGGAGAAATTAAAGAAAAAGTAGCTGGTGGAATGCGGTCAATATTTAATGTAAATGAAGATGTGGAAGCAGAATTACCCAAGCTATCTATAACAATGACCTGCCAGTTATGAGTTCCACTTTCCAGTACCTGCTCTGATGTTATAGTATATATAGTATCACTGATCTCACCCGATACGCTGGAGCCATCTATGAATAATTCATAATAATCCAGACCTATACCAGCATCAATGCAGGAGTTCCAGGTAAATGTTAAAAGAGAATCCGCCGTCCAAAAATTATTGCCGGGACTTATACAACTAAAATTGCCAGTTTCTCCCTGAGGCGCAGATGTATCAATATGAAAGCTCAATGTATTTTGTGATTGCTGAATATTGCCGACATTATCAATAGCATCTACGTACCAATCAAAATCACCAACAGCCAGCTCCATTCCACTTCCAATCAAAGAAAAGTCATCAAAATAAAAACCGTCCGCTGTCCCACTTCCACCTGTAACAAGTCTAAACCTGACATAAATTTCTGTCCAACTAGAGTAATTATCCAGATTGTGAACAGCATACGTCCATGAATTATGTTCATTATTATCACTATATTCAGCAATCTCTGTCCAGGAAGATCCATTTGAAGAAATTTCAACATATAAATAGTCATGATGAAGATAACTATAATAAAAATCGCTCTGATACCAATAAGAAAGAGTTAAGTTTGAAGCCCCCTGTAATGAAACCGGTTGAGAAAGCGTTATGGATACATTCTGATTATTGGAATAATTTCCTCCCGGACTGTCTGTAACTGAGTAATTTCCGCTATGTGAAGTTGATGTGGTCAAGCCCCAGTTACCCTGCGTATTCCAATTAGAAAGTCCAGATTCAAAATCATCTTCCAGTGATCCGGTTATTGCTGACCATTGCGTAACTGTAGATGGAATGTAATTTACCACAAGATTATTATTCATATACAATTGATATTCTGCAAGTCCAGTTCCATTATCCATGGATGGTGTCCATTGGAATAAAGGAGAAGCACCTGCCAGCCAGACATTGTCTTCCGGTGAAAGAAGAGAAAATAGCGAAGGTGGCGTTGCATCTACCCTTATAGACCAGGTTTGTGATGCCTGCACCCAATTACCAGCTACATCCAAACCCCTGACTGTCCAGGTATGCCAACCGGAACTTAAAGCCAATTCAGGTGGAGTCTGGTAATATGAATATTGTGTTAATCCTGTTATCAGGTATTCTCCATCAACAACAATTGCCATATTGGTGGCACCATTAATTCCTGAGTACCAATCAAAATATGGTGTTCCGCTAGTCCAGTCACCATTAGCCGGTGATACCAAAGTTATTGTGCCTGTGGGTGGAATATTATCAATAGAAAAATCATTCTCGCTCATGTCTTCTGCTAATACTGTACCAGAATCATCATTAAATTGGATTCTAACTCTTACATTAGAAGAATTTACACTGGGAATTGCCCAGATATAAGTTCCATCATCGATTTCATTATCTGCAATAAGATATGGAAAACTCGCTCCACTATCTGTGGAATAATGCAAAGTAATATAACTTCTTGAATTAGACAACCATTGTATCTCATATTGGTGATTTTGACCAGATGCACCTGGCAAAATTTCTCCTCCATTTGGAGTAATTAAGAATATATCATTATTCACAATAAAAGAATTGGAATTTCCAGGATAATAATAATTCCCAGCTTGGTCATAAACTATCATTGACCAGGAATGATTACCTATAGTCAGCATTGAATCTGGATAAGTATTTGCACCTGTGGAATCTGCTGGAATATTAGTGATAAAGGGTAAATTATCAATTACTATATCAAGATTATATTCATCAATGAGTGAAGATTGCCATTCAAATCTGGGTTGGGAACCTACTGTTGAACCTTGTTCTGGATTGAGTAAAATAACACTTCCTGAAGGTGGTGTGTTATCTATTGTGAAATCACCAAAACTTGTATCCTCAAATAGAATTGTTCCTTCATTATCTTTCACCTGAATTCTTACTCTCGTATTAGACGAACTTATATCCGGAACATTCCATATATAACAACCATTATTAGGTGTATTTTCGATAATAAGATTTGGATAACTTACTCCACCATCAGTTGAGTAATGTAAAGATACATAGTTACGAGTTGGACTTTCAACATACCATTGGATTTCATAAGTATGGTTTTGATCAGGGACAGAAGGAATATATTCACCTCCATTAGGAGCAATAAGTGTTACAATAGTTATACCATCTTCAATTACTTTAATTTTTTGATTTGCTTGAACCTGAAAAAGTGTATCTGTAATTCCACTTTTGGGCCATTGAACTGTTATTTCGTCTATTTCGGTTTGATTTCCAATACCAAAATGTGCCATACGATTGACCCAACCCTCTCCAGCAGAAACTTCTCGCCATTGACTGGAAGAGCCACACTTAACCCGGGCACCAATTCCATCGGCATTTGATTGGTTTCCTCTCGTTTGAATATCAATCCAATTATTATTACAACCATCATTTCTGTAGATTTTACTAATTCTGTATGGTGATGAAACTTTAGCACCCGCAATTGCCAAGTCCAAATCACCATCATTGTCATAATCACCCCAGCTTAAGGCACATTGATAAACTCCAGTTAATCCGGCATTGATATCTTCAAAATCTCCATCATCATTATTATAGATTCTACTTGTATATAAAAAATTGGGGTAACCTGTTATTTCCTGACCCGTAAGTGCCAAATCTAAATCACCATCATTGTCATAATCACCCCAGCTTAAGGCGCAACAATCAACACCAGTTAATCCGGCATTTATATCTACAAAATTTCCATTATCATTACGGTAAATTTTACTGATTCTATTTGAACCAGTATAACCAGCAATTACTAAGTCCAAATCCCCATCATTATTATAATCTCCCCAGCTTAAGGAACAGAAATATACTCCAGTTAATCCGGCATTGATATCTTCAAAATTTCCATCATTATTATTATATATCTTAGTTATTTTGTATTCAGTAGGTTGACCTTGATTATAATCATAATCTATGCCTGATATTACTAAGTCCAAATCACCATCATTGTCATAATCCCCCCAACTTAATGCTCCATATTGGACTCCAGTTAATCCGGCATTGATATTTACAAATATTCCATTATCATTTCGGTATATTTTACTTATCTGATTATAGGTAGAGATATGTCCTGCAATTGCCAAGTCTAAATCACCATCATTGTCATAATCCCCCCAGCTTAAGGAACAGAAATATACTCCAGTTAATCCGGCATTTATATCTACAAAATTTCCATTATCATTACGGTAAATTTTACTGATTCTATTTGAACCAGTATAACCAGCAATTACTAAGTCCAAATCCCCATCATTATCATAATCACCCCAACTTATGGCACAATTAAAAACTCCAACTAATCCAGCATTTATGTCAATAAAATTTCCATTATCATTTCGGTATATTTTACTTATCTGATTATAGGTAGAGATATGTCCTGCAATTGCCAAGTCTAAATCACCATCATTGTCATAATCCCCCCAGCTTATGGCACAATTAAAAACTCCAACTAATCCAGCATCGATATCCGTAAATGTAATCTGAGCATTGATAATGCTTGTAGTTGCTAATAAAACAGCAAATACAAAAAATAGCTTCTTGCCTGATAAAAAATCGAAACAAGTATTTGTTTTTTTCATTTTGATTTCCTCCTTTTTTTCAATAATGCCACTTATTTGTGGCTAACATCATTATACTTCACCAACCCGAATAGTATCCATAATCCTTGTGATCAATGTTATCGCCTGCTAATTTGATTTCAATATTTAAATCATCCAACTGGCTGGTTATTTTCGAAATCCTATATCTGGTTACTGGTAGATATATTTCTATTGTCTTAATATCCTTATAAACTGCTTTTTTTAGTTCGTATCTCATATATTTTCCTTGCTTCAAAAAATAAGCTGCAAATCCTTTCCTGAGAGTTTACACCGTAATATTCTTGTCAACCATTTTTTTCAACTTGGCATCACCTCGGAATTGAGACTTTTCAACATCATGCTATCCTATCTATCAACTTACGCTTTATTACATCGTTAATATCGCACACTTTCAACTTTAGGAGTACGTTGCTATTTAGGAGTACATCGAGCGTCTCGATGTGAGAAAACGTTAGTTTTCTTCAAGCAA